>JAJRWU010000073.1 GCA_024276655.1 Planctomycetota bacterium | reverse complement strand
GCGGCGCCGTGGGAGGTTTTCTGCCGATCACCGATACGCCGCTGACCGCCATCACTGCGCATGAGGCGGAGCAAGCCGCGCGGCGAGCCGAGCTGTTTCTTCAGCAATGGAAGCGACTCGATCCTCTGGTGGCGGGCGTCAGACGTTATCAATTGAACGATCAGGGTTTGGAGCGCGTGGTGATCGATGGGCATGTTTCGCTGCTGGCCGAAAAAAATATGGCCGATACCTGGCGATGCTCGGTCCGCTCACTAATACCCGCGTGGCAATGGCGGCCGACGATATCATTTCGGTGCAGGCGTCGCTGAAGCCGGCGCTGCGCGGCGACCCACCGCATCATTTCTTCGCCGCCGTGAAGGATGCCAAGGTTTTGCCTTTGGCCACGCAACTCCCTCAAGGTTTTTTCCAGTGGCTGCCGTTGGCGCGGAGCACGCCCGGATATTTGGGGTCGTGGCCGAATGCGGGGTATCTTGATTTACTCCCCGCGACGCCCGATGCGGCGGGGTTTTCGCGGCACCTGCTTGGCCTGTGGCGGCGCCAGTGGAACGATTTTTCCGTGATCTCGTTCGATCGTGGCATTCTCGAAGCCCTGCCTTCCCAGATTCGCGTTACTGAAGACGAAGCCGCCGCGCAGGTGCGTTTCCATATGGGCGATCTTTCTCGGGCCAAAATCCAGCCGTGGCTGAATTCGCTGCTTTTCCAACGTGCGCTGGAATCGTCGCGCGGCAATGCGGCCTTCCTTAACCGTTTGTCGGCGCAGTTTCGATTGCCTCGCGAAAAATCGCTCGACGTCGCCAATCATTTACTCAACACGCAACTTATCTGTGCGTTGGATGGGAAATTTGAAGTGAAACAACATGCCGCCGGCGCCAAGTTCTGGACCTCCCACGCCTGGTCAGACGCCCCAAGCCGCTATCAAGCCCCTCTGTGGCAGTGGTTTCGTGGCGCTCAAGGTTATGTCAGCAAGTACGAAGGCCAAATTTTTATCCATGCGGAGCTAGATATCCAACGCAAGAGCGAAGAACAGAAGGGGCTGGAGTTGCCGTTTTTCGACCTCTTCCGCCACAAGCCGCCTTCGCTTCCGCAGCCCAACCAGCCGCCGGAGGTGATCGATACGCCGCCGGCGCGGCGCGATGTACGTTGAAGCGGCGCGTTTGCCTAGTGGTTTGTCAGCATTGAATTTTAGGATTAGCCGCTGGGCGCTAGCCCACGGTTGTACAGGAAAAACAGGACGCTAGCGCGTTCCGGCTGATTTGAGCAATCCGAATTTTCATCCGTGACAAACCACTAGAATATTTTTCGTCACAACAGGAAGGTGGAAGCAATGGCCGCATACCCGAACTCTCGAAAACGTACGGCCGTCATCGCGGGCGGTTTGTTCAGCGCGGCGTTGCTGTTTGTATTCGTCTTCCACGAAGGGCTGGAAGAGCCGGTCATGAATTTGGCGGGGTTTTTTATCGGCGGCGTGCAAAATCACCAAGCCGGCTTCGCCATGTTGGTGGCGGCGGCGTTCACCCTGGTATGGGCCTTCATCGGCGTTATCTGTTGGCTGGAGCGGCCGCATCCGGAAGGGCCAGACCAATAAACCATGCGCCGTTGGAGTTTATGCTTTAGAACTCCTAACATAACCCCTGTTGGGCGTTTCAAACACGGAGTTTGATGCTGACCTACCAAGTTGTGTTAGAAGGTATTAGCATGTTTTCCTTCTACTTGTTGGAAACGGCGATTATTTCACCGGCGTCGTTTCCGTAGACGCCCACCCAATAGGTCTGGCCGCTAGGGCTGATGGCGTAGCCGAATCCGGCATGGGTGGTATTGCTAATAATAGAAGCCCAATGGCCGCCGCTGGACCGCCAACTGCTAAACGCGCTGCCGACGCTTCTTTGCCCACTGGCGATATTCTCGCGCATCATGCCGTGGTAGCCATGACGGGCCCCGCGCGACATCAACCCGCCGTTGGCATGATGACTGAAAACGCCCGTACGCGCCATGTACCAGGCGTGATCTTGTGCTGCACGCGTGAGCTTGGCCGAAATGCGATGCCCCCGCAGGCCGCGTTGTTCGCGCAGCCGGTTATTCGCGCCCAGCATTTTCTGTAGGGTGGGGTGGGAGTGCAGCAGCGGCAACTTTTTTGCGGCTACCAATTGGTCGCCCGCGCGGGCTGTTGTACAAACAATGCACGCCAGTACGAATAGGGTTGCAATTCTCATCAAGGGTCTCGCTTAGAGGGAGGGCGGGAAAACGGGGCGGGACGAAAGCAGTTAGCAGAGATTTCTTAGGCTAATACTTTCTAATTAAACAACACAAGAGGCTTTTGGTCTTTAGGGCAAGCAGGATAAATAGGATACACAGTGAGTTTATGCGGGTCGAGTGGGCGTCATGGAAATGCCCCCTTCAAAACTCCATGACGCGCGGCGACATCCCGTAACATATTTGATAGAAACATGTTAGACAGAGGAATCTGCCATGCTGGAAGTCGCGGTCGCGGTCGTGGAGCATAACGATGCGTTCCTGGTCGGAGTGCGGCCCACGGGAAGCGTGCTGGCGGGGCGCCATGAATTCCCCGGCGGGAAAATTCGCCAAGGCGAGTCGGCCACGGAGGCGGCGCGGCGGGAATGCTGGGAGGAAACCGGTATCGAGGTAACGGTGGTTGCCCAGATTGCCGTCGTGCGGCACTCCTACGAACACGCCGATTTGGCCATCACTTTTTTCCACTGCCGACCAAACCAAGCCGCCGTGCAACCCAACGCACCGTTTGTCTGGACGCCCCGCAGCGAGCTAGCCGCCTGTGAATTCCCCCCTGCAAACGCGGGAATTGTGGCGAAATTGGTTGCGGCGTCGCCCTAGCGTGTGCGCTCGCCGTTGAGTCGGGCGGGGCCAACGCGTTATACTTCACGCGGCTAGTTATGGCTCGTTTAACGGCAAGCCGTAGCTTCGATTTCCTCCGTGAGCGGCTTGATGAATTTCCCTGTCGAACTTGATGTCTTTCGTGGTCCTCTCGATTTGCTGCTGTATCTGGTGCGCAAACACGAGGTTGACATCACCGAAATCCCCATCGCTCAAATCGCGGAGCAATTTATCGAACACTTAGATGTGCTCGAAGCGATCAACATCGACGCCGTCGGAGAATTCCTCGACATGGCCAGCCTGTTGTTGGAGACCAAATCGCGGCTGGTGTTGCCCCGCGTGGAGGAAGAGGCGGAGCAATGGACCGATCCTCGCGAGGGATTGGTGGAGCAACTTTTGTCGTACAAGCGTTACAAAGACGCCGCCGGGCTGCTGGAAGCGCGAAGCCTGGAGTGGCAGCAACAGCGTTCTCGTTTGGCGAACGATCTGCCGGCGCGGCGCGTCGATGCTTCAGAGCAACCGATTCGCGAAGTCGAGCTCTGGGATTTGGTCAGCGCGTTGGGGCGGATCATGCGTGAAAAAGCTATTGTTCGGCCGGCCAGCGTGGTCTACGGCGAAACACCGATTCACGTCTATATGGGAAAGGTGCAGCAGCGGCTGACCACCCAGGAAAAGCCGCCTTCTCCGATTTGTTCGACGCCGGCGTGCATAAGTCGGCCATGATCGGTATTTTTCTCGCGATTCTGGAATTGATCAAACGCCGCCGCGTGCATGTGGAGCAGTCGAGCGAGATCGGCGAAATTTGGGTCTC
>JAJRWU010000072.1 GCA_024276655.1 Planctomycetota bacterium | reverse complement strand
TTGAGCGTCCTTGCCCATGCTAGATTCCCTCCTAAACATGCTAGATTCACCAACCAACCGAAAAAGCATAGCACAACGCGACAAATGCAGGAATCCAAATCCCATCTCCTCCCGAGGCGGCAAAGTGCGTTCCTGCACCCAAAAAGCGGGGCGATTGCCATTTGCCATTTTCAGGCGAATTGTTACCATCAAATTGGCGGCCGCTTCGGTTGTCGTGAAGATGAAGACGGATGAATTTAGAGTAGGAAAGCCGAGCCCCCCATGACACACCACAATCCTTCGTACAGCATCACGATTCGCCTGCGTTATCCCGACCAACCGGGTGAGTTGGGAATGATCACCTCCTTGATTGGCGAGATGGAATGCTTGATTGGCGCGGTGGATATCGTACGCGTGGAGAAAAACTCGATCACGCGAGATATCACCGTCAACGCCGCCGACGTGGCCCACGGAGAGCGTATTGTTCAACGCGTTCGCGGGCTTGAAAACGTTGATGTCGTTAACATATCAGACCGCACCTTTCTGCTGCACCTGGGAGGCAAAATCGAGGTGCGTTCAAAAGTGCCGGTCAAAACGCGCGACGATCTTTCGATGGCCTACACCCCCGGCGTGGCCCGCGTTTGCCGAGCGATTTTTGAAGACCCCGAAGCGGCCTTCAATCTAACAATTCGCAGAAACACCGTGGCGGTGGTCACCGATGGGTCGGCCGTTTTGGGCATGGGAAATATTGGCGCTCGAGCGGCGTTGCCCGTGATGGAGGGTAAAGCGCTGCTCTTCAAGGAATTTGGCGGCGTCGATGCTTTTCCGATCTGTTTGGAAACACAGAACACCAACGAAATCATCTCGATTGTGCGCAATATCGCGCCGACGTTCGGCGGCATCAACCTGGAAGATATCTCAGCGCCGCGTTGCATTGAAATTGAGGAGCAACTCCGGCGGCAACTCGATATCCCCGTCTTTCACGACGACCAACACGGCACGGCAATCGTGGTGCTGGCGGCGCTGCGCAACGCACTCAAGGTCGTGGGGAAAAAATTGCAGTCGATCCGAGTCGCGATCAACGGCGCCGGCGCTGCGGGAACCGCCATCGCCAAGCTGCTGCTCTCCCTGAACGTGCAACAGATCGTGGTCTGCGACCGTAAAGGTGTTATCTTCCCTGGGCGCGAAGCAGGCATGAATCCGTTCAAGCAGTGGCTTGCCGAACACACGAACCCCGACGCCATCAGCGGCACGATTTCCGACGCCCTGGCCGGCGCCGATGTTTTTATTGGCGTTTCGGCCGGCAATCTGCTCACCGTGGAACACATACGGCGAATGAACACCGACCCGATCGTGTTCGCCCTGGCCAACCCCGATCCTGAAATCTCGCCCGAAGACGCCCTGCCCCATGTGCGCGTGATGGCCACCGGCCGGTCGGACTACCCGAACCAAATCAATAATGTGTTGTGTTTCCCCGGTTTCTTTCGCGGCATGTTGGATGTTCGGGCGGCGGCGGTCACCGACGAAATGAAGTTGGCGGCGTCGGAAGCCATCGCGGGCGTGATCAGCGAAAACGAACTGCATCCCGACTATATCATCCCCAGTGTTTTCGATCGCCGCGTCACGCAAGCCGTGGCGGAGGCGGTATCGGCGGCGGCTATCGCGGCTGGCGTCGCCCGTCGGTGAAAAAGCGGGTGTTCCAAATTCCTCGGCGGCTTGCCACTAAGGAACAGTCCCGAAATCAATTCCCGACGGTAGCTCAAAAAAGCCCGGCATTTTCAAAATGTCGGGCTTTTAAACCGGGCCGTGGTTTTTCACGAACCCCAATCCTGAAGGCTGTCAATAAAACACAGTATGCTGGGTTGACATCGCCAGAGGCCACGATATCTTGTACCCATCGTTGGTTTTGCCCGGCTGCTCAGTCGGGCCACGAAGAGGGAACACCGGTCGAAAACCGGGACTGCCCAGCAGCGGTGAGCAGAAACGAAAGCCGTCATTGAAGCACTGGTTCGATGCGAACTGGGAAGCGACGGCTGTTAGGTTTGGTTCCAAGTGAGCCAAGTGTCTGCGAGTCCGAAGACCTGCCAACGGTTGTGCCGTTCGCCTTTCCATTCAGGCCAGCCGGATGCTGTCCGGGCGAACTGCCCATTCACCGAACCTTCTTGGGAAAGGACGGTTGAGAAATGCAGGTATGCGCGCACTCCGGCGAACGGACCACGATTCGTTCGACCTTCTGCTTGCTCACCGGCGCCGAATCTGGCATGAAACGGCGCGGCTCTCAGCTATTTTTGCTTCCGAATTGTTCGGTGATTTCACTTTTCCGCAGCCGCCGGCTGCGTCAAGGAGAATTGCCGCATGGCTCGCACCACACAAGATTGGCTGGTTCGTAAACGCGACGGCCAAACCGCCCCGTTTGAACTCTCTCGCATCCAACAAGCGCTGACCAACGCCTTTCGCGCCGAACTCAATCTGGCCGATGGCCAGCCGCTGGAGCGCGGCGTCGATGAAGAAATCGAACAGCTCACACAATTGGTCACGGCGGAAGTCGCGCCGCTGGCGAACTCCGCCGCCGGCGTGGAAGTGGAGCGCATTCAAGATTTCGTCGAACTGGAATTGATGTCGCGCGGGCATTATCGGGTGGCGCGGTGTTATATCGTGTATCGGGCGGAGCACGCCAAAATCCGAACTTTGCGAGGTGAGACGCCCCTGGGCGAAGCAGCGCCGCAGTTGCACGTTTTATTGCCCGATGGCGGGCGCACGCCGTTTGATCCCAACCGGGTGCGAAGCCGTTTGCTAGAAGCCGCTCAAGGCTGCGAAGAAATTGTCGACGTCGAGGATTTGCTCGAAGACGTCATGCGCACGGTGTTTGACGGCATCTCGTTGGAGGAAATTTATCGGGCGCAAATACTGGCCGCGCGTTCGCGCATCGAACGCGACGAAGCGTTCGACACCGTCGCTTCGCGGCTCATGCTGAAGGTGATCTACAACGAATCGTTGGGCGCTTCGCCCGCGGGTAAAAAACTATCGGCGCTTTATCACCGGCGGTTCGAGCACTACCTGATTGACGGCATTCAAGCGGGTCGGCTGAGCGAGCGATTGCGAGAGTTCGACCTGGCGAAAATCGCCGCGGCGCTGTCCCCCGAACGAGACGCGAACTTTCGCTACCTAGGCCTGCAAGCCATCTACGACCGCTACCTGCTGCATGTCGAAGGCCGCCGCATCGAAACGCCGCAGTATTTTTGGATGCGCGTCGCGATGGGACTGGCCATGAACGAAGACGAGATGCGCGAGGATCGGGCGATCGAATTCTATGAGGTATTGTCGACCTTTCGGTTCACGTCCGCCACGCCCACGCTCTTCAATTCCGCCACGGTGCATCCTCAGTTGAGTTCGTGTTATTTGAGCACCGTGAGCGACAACCTGGAAAACATTTTCAAGTGCATTTCTGATAACGCACGGCTCTCGAAGTGGGCCGGCGGCTTGGGCAACGATTGGACCAATGTCCGCGCGACGAACGCCCACATTCGCGGAACCAACGGCCGCAGCCAAGGCGTGATTCCGTTTCTGAAAGTAGTCAACGACGCCGCCGTGGCGGTGAACCAGGGCGGCAAACGGAAAGGCGCCGTCTGTGCGTATCTGGAAACATGGCACCTCGATATCGAGGAGTTTCTCGACCTGCGCAAAAACACCGGCGATGATCGGCGAAGAACACACGATATGCACACCGCCAACTGGATTCCCGACCTCTTCATGGAGCGCGTGCGAAAAAACGAACACTGGACGCTCTTCAGTCCACACGACGCCCCCGATTTGCACGACCTTTACGGCCAGGCGTTTCGCGCACGTTACGAACAGTACGAACAGTTGGCCGACGAGGGAGAAATGCCGTTGAGCCGGCGAATTCCCGCCGTCGATTTATGGCGAAAAATGCTCACCCGGCTGTTCGAAACCGGCCACCCCTGGATCACCTTCAAAGACCCCTCCAACATTCGTTCGCCGCAAGATCATGTCGGCGCCGTACATAGTAGTAATCTTTGCACCGAAATTCTGCTCAACACTTCCGACGCCGAAACGGCGGTCTGCAACTTGGGTTCGATCAACCTTCCGGCCCACATCGAAGAAGGAAAACTCAACCTCGAAAAGCTCGAAGCCACCGTTCGCACCGCCATGCGAATGCTCGACAACGTGATCGACATCAACTTTTACCCGACCCCCGAAGCGGAAAATTCCAATCGTATGCACCGACCCGTCGGATTGGGCTTGATGGGTTTTCAAAACGCGCTGCACGCCTTGGAACTGAGTTACGCCAGCGATGACGCCGTGGCGTTTGCCGACCACAGCATGGAAGCCATTTCGTACTTCGCGATTCTCGCCTCCGCCGAACTGGCGCAAGAACGCGGGCGGTACCCCAGTTTCGAGGGCTCCAAGTGGGACCGTGGCATATTACCGATCGACTCTCTGGAATTGTTGCAGCAGGAGCGGGAGTCGACCTTGCAACTTGAGCACACCAGCACGCTCGATTGGCAATCCGTGCGCGACGCCATCGCTCGGCACGGCATGCGCAACAGCAACGTGATGGCTATTGCGCCGACCGCCACCATCTCGACGATCGTGGGCGTTTCGCAGTCGATCGAACCTTCCTACAAACACCTGTATGTGAAGAGCAACCTCTCGGGCGAATTCACGCAGGTGAATCTGGTGCTGATCAATGAACTCAAACGGCGCGGTTTGTGGGACGCACAAATGCTGGAGGAGCTGAAGTATTACGATGGCTCGCTGCAACCGATCAACCGCATACCGGACGATCTTCGCCAGCGTTTTCAAACAGCGTTCGAAATCGAACCGAAATGGCTGATCGCCTGCGCGGCGCGACGCCAAAAGTGGATCGACCAGGGGCAGTCGCTGAACCTCTATCTGGCGGAGCCGAACGGCTGCAAATTGCACGACATGTACTTCCTCGCCTGGGAGCAGGGACTAAAAACGACCTACTACCTGCGCACCTTGGCGGCCACGCAAATTGAGCAGTCGACGGTCGACGTCAACCGGTTCGGCATCCAACCCAAATGGATGAAGAGTCGTAGCGACTCCAGCGATGTGTCGGCGCCACGAGAATCCGCGGAGCCGCTTCGTGCGACCGCCGCCAACGCTTGCAGTATTGACGACCCCGATTGCGAAGCGTGCCAGTAATTTTTGCCTACTGCTTTCAATAAGGTTATTTCGAGACAATCGTGTTTGAAACATCGTCAGCGAACGATGCTTTTCGCTGAAAAAAATCATGCAATGAATGAAACACAGAGGCAGTAGAGAGCACGGAGTTTGATCGTCAAGCATTACCAACAGTCCATGAAATCCCGGCCTCCTTTTTCTCTGTGGTCTCGGTGTACTCTGTGTTTCAAATCTTTTTTCTGCTTGTTTGCGTTTCGCGTCTTGCAAATGATCGTCACGAAGCGAGCCTGTAAATTTGGTTGCGGCCCACGGTCGCGAGATGTCTCCGTGTTTATTTCCTCGAAACACTTCAAAACATGCTAATACCTTCTAACACAACTTAGTAGGTCAGCGCCAAACTCCGTGTTTGAAACGCCACACAGGGGTTATGTTAGGGGCTCTAAAGCATGAACTCCAACGGCGCAGCACAAATACTCCCCAACTCCACCCGAAAGGAATCGTTATGTCTTCAATCACGACGAAATCATCGTCAAAGTCATCCACGAAATCATCAGCACTTCAAGAGAACGTCAACACCGCTCCCGTCGCGAACCGCATTGTGGCCAGTGATAAACGCCTGATTAACTGCCACCAGGTTGATGTCAATCAACTCATGCCGCTGAAGTACGATTGGGCTTGGGAGCACTATCAAAATGGCTGCGCGAACCATTGGATGCCCACCGAAGTGCCGATGCACAAAGATATCGAAACTTGGCGATCCGACAAACTCACCGACGACGAACGGCTGGTGATCATGCGCAATTTAGGGTTTTTCGCCACGGCGGAGAGTTTGGTCGGCAATAATTTGGTGCTGGCTATTTTTCGACACGTGACCAACGCCGAATGCCGGCAATACCTACTGCGGCAGGCGTTTGAAGAGGCGGTCCATTCGCACACGTTCTTGTATGTGGTGGAGAGTTTGGGCCTCAACGAGGGCGAAATTTTCAATATGTACCACGAGGTTCCGTCGATTGCCCGCAAGGACGAATTTGAAATGGAACTCACCCGCGAAGTGCTCGACCCGGCGTTCTCCGTCGAAACGCAGGCCGGCGCCCAAGCGTTCCTGAAAAACCTGATCGGCTACTATCTGATCATGGAGGGCATCTTTTTCTATACCGGATTCGTGATGGTGCTTTCGTTCCATCGTCGCAATTTAATGACCGGCATCGGCGAACAATTCCAATACATTTTACGCGACGAAACGATCCATCTGAATTTCGGCATCGACCTGATCAACGGCATCCGACGCGAAAACCCGAAACTCTGGACGCCCGAATTCCAACAAGCCATGATCGACCGCGTTCGCCAAGCCGTGGAGCTTGAAATAGACTACGCCCGCGATTGCCTGCCGCGCGGCATTCTGGGGCTCAACGCAGATTTGTTCCGCGACTACGTGCAACACATCGCCGACCGCCGCCTGGAGCGCATCGGTCTGCCGGCGCAATATGGCTCCTCCAACCCGTTCACCTGGATGAGCGAAACCATGGACCTCTCGAAGGAAAAGAATTTTTTCGAGACCCGCGTCACGGAGTATCAAACTTCGGGAACGCTCAACTGGGATTAAGGCATACCGGGAAATAAACGTCACACGGCTACCAATGGTTCGTTTAACGGCAAGCCGAAGGCGGCTGCGTTTGGCGCCAGCGCGTTCGGGCAAGACAGAAAAACGCAGCCGCCTTCGGCTTGCCGTTAAACGAAAAACGTGACATTTTCAACCGTGCGCGATTTCGCTCGGCCTAATATTGAAACCAGCCGAAATACGAGCCCAATTGGAAGATCCAGGGGTGTGTCCAAGGATTCAGGCAGGCGTAGTGCGCCGAGAATGCGCTGGCGGCGAACAGCAATACGAACAAGATGCGCCCGCCCTTGGAAGTTTGCAGCCGTTCGCAAACCGGCGCCATGCACAACAGCCAAAAGGGCGTTAGCCAGAGCATCCAACGCAGTCCACACGATACGCCGCCGTAGTTGCGATCTTGAATCGGGCGGGCGATGTAAAAGGTCAAACAGACGGCCGTAAGTATCAGCGTCGCCCAGCCGATTTCCTTCATGCCGGGGCCGCCGCCGGCGCAAAGCATCAGGCAACCGATGGCCGAAAGCAACAGCAACGGCGTGAGCGAAAGCAAGCCATGATGGCCCACGATGCAATGCAAGGCGTACACCCAGCGCGAAGGTTCGCCCAGGTCGACCCCGCGTTTTTTGCCGGGCCGCCAGTAGCTGCTGTCGTAGTCGTACCAGTTATCCCAGGCATGGATTTCGAGTTGCTCTCCTTGCAGCGACACTGCTAAACGGTCGTGCCCTTGGCGGTCCCACACGACCCACTGCCGCTTTGGCTCCGCGGCGCCGGCGCGCGGCATGATCACGGCTTGGGCGGAAAGATCAACGCCCACGGCGCCGAGCGCCGAGCGCATGGCGGGAGAAACCGGACTGAGTTTTGAAGGCAATTCCCCGGAGCGCGCGGGCATGGTGGTGAGCAGCGGTCCGTCGTGGCGGTGTGCGTAAGGCGGGCGCCAACTGGCGTGTGCGGCGTAATTCGCGCCGAAGAATGCTATCGCCATGAGCAGCACGCCGGGCGTGTACGCCAGGAGCGTCCAACGCGGTTGCTTCCATAATAACCAAGCACCCAGCAGCACCAAGAACGATAATGCCGGCAGTTCGTTGGCCACGGTAAAACCGGCCGCCAAACCGGTTAGAAAGAAACGCCAAGCGCGGCCTTTCTGGCCAGATTGCTGATTTGTTTCGTCATGGTTCGGCCGGCAAACCACCGGCGCCAATAACCACAAACAAGCTAAGGCCGCCACCGCCGCCGGTGTGTGGTTGTTCAATGAAACAGAGTACGCCGAGAGGAGCGTCGCCCAGGCAGCCGTGGCGACAATCGCGATGCGGCTCCAATCAGGAACGACAAAACGCTCTACCAAATCGGCCAGCATGAGCACGAACAACAGCATCAGTGTCACGTTCGTGAGCACCAGCATCACACGTCCGATAAGAAATACGTCGTCTGGGAATTGCCAACCGAGCGTCTGCTTGAGCAGCCAATATTCACCGGCCAACAACGTGGGATACAACGGCGGCTTGCTGGAATAATAATGTTCGCGGCCATCCCAACCACGATGCCGAACCATATCGATGCTGCGCCACTCCTTATCGAACCGGCGCGTTTGAGGATCGAGAATCACATCGTCGATCACGTAGGTTCCGTGGTCGACCAACGAGCGAATCGTATCCCAACGGCTGCGGTCGTTGGCGCTTAAAAAAGGCGTTTTTCCGCTCTTGGAGGCGACCACGCCAATGCGCGCCGTCAGCCCGATGGCGGACGTGGCGGCGAGTAAAAAATAGACAACCCAACGGGTGCGTTTCGAGAGCCCGCTTGGCTTTGGTGTTTCCGATTCAATTTCCATCGCCGCGCTCCTGCTTCTGATTCGAAGCATCCTCGCCGCCGGCGTGCTGCTTGATGGAGTAGCTGCGTTGTTCGCGAGCGCGGTGCGCCGTCATCAGTTCGGCCAGGAACCCGGCGGTCAGTAATTGGCCGCCCAGCAGCAGCAGCGTGAGCGAATAATAAAAGATAGCGCGTTCGTGGAGATGCAACGGTTCCAGCGCCGGCGTCAGATGAGAAACCACGCGCCACGCCGTGAGCCCCGCCACCAGCGCGCCGCCGCTAAAGAAACAGATCAGTCCAGCGGCGCCCAACAAGTGTTGAGGACGTTGGCGGAAGCCGGTGAGAAAATAAACAGTGAGCAAGTCGAGAAAACCCTTCACAATCCTGCCGACGCCGTACTTCGAATGCCCGAATTCCCTGGCCCGGTGCTGCACCACCACTTCGCCCACGCGCCAACCTCGCGCGGCGGCCAACACTGGAATAAACCGATGCAGCTCTCCGTAGAGATCGATCTCTTCAAAAATTTCGCGACGATAACACTTGAAACCGCAGTTGTGGTCGTGCAAACGCACGCCGGTGAGCGTACTGACCATGGCGTTAAAAACGCGCGACGGTCCGACCTTATGCCAAGGATCGTGCCGCACTTTTTTCCAACCGCTGACGACATCCACGCCCGTCTCGAGCACTTCCAGAAAATGCGGGATTTCATGCGGGTCGTCTTGCAGGTCGGCGTCGAGGGTGAACACGATCTCGCCTTGCGCGACATCAAAACCGGCGCTGAGCGCCGCCGCCTTGCCGAAATTGCGCCGCAGCCGCACGCCCTGCACGCGTGAATCGGACTCGGCCAATTGCTCGATTTTCCGCCATGAGTCATCGGTGGAGCCGTCGTCAACGAAAACAACATCCCACTCATAGCCGTGCTCTTGGCCCACGGCCTGAATTTCGCCGTAAAGCAATTCGAGGCTCTCGGCTTCGTTGTAAACGGGAATCACGGCGGAAATTTTCACGGCTTTCTCCAACCTCTGAGGAAGAGTCCTGAAATAAGTTACCGGTTGTCGTTCAGAAAGTAACCGTTCATGATTTTCATCGGTCGTAAGAACGCAATCCTCCGTTCTCGCTCGCGTTTACTCCGGGTGACGCGAATGGAGCAGGAGAGAACGGAGGAAACAGAGAAAAGTGCGGAATCATTCGGTATTGGCGCCGGGCAGGATCAATCTGGAAACGCCGTCCGACTATTTCAAAACATTAAAGTTGATAATCAACCCCAGCGGAATTTCGAGAAGTTTCATATAGCTTAGTAATTGAGCTTTGTGGATGGGATGAACCAGTACACATCGAAATGCCTTTCATGCAAAGGAAACGAGGAAACAAACAAGATCCTCCGTTCTCTCCGCTCCCTCCTGTGAAAACAAGCTGGCGTAACGATGAACGTTCCAATAAGCTCCGTGAACGGGTACTTCAGAAAAGCCCGGCATTTTCAATATGCCGAGCTTTTAATTCGGCATGTTAATTCAGGACTGTTCCTTACAGATACTCGCGCAGGAATCGACCCGTGTGGCTATGTTCAAGAGCGGCTATTTCCTCCGGCGGCCCTTGGCCTACTATTTGGCCGCCGCCTTCGCCGCCTTCGGGACCTAGGTCGATGATCCAGTCAGCGCATTTAATGACATCCATCTGGTGTTCGATCACGATTACCGTCTCGCCGCGCGCCACCAAACGCTGCAACACGTTTAACAAACGGCGAATGTCTACAAAGTGCAGGCCGCTGGTCGGTTCATCGAGCAGATACACCGTTTTGCCGCCGCCCGCCTTGGCTAGTTCCGCCGCCAATTTGATGCGTTGGGCCTCTCCGCCCGAGAGCGTAGTGGAGGGTTGGCCCAACGGCAAGTAGCCTAGCCCGACATCGTTCAACCGATCCAGCACGCGAGCAATGCCGGTAATGTTTTGAAAAAATTCCGCCGCTTCGCGCACCGGCATATCGAGCACTTCGGCAATCGTTTTTCCACCATACCGCACCGAGAGCGTTTGCCGATTGAAACGGGCGCCCCGGCATTGTTCGCACGTGACGAATAGATCGGGCAGGAAGTTCATCTCGATTTTACGTTGGCCGTATCCTTGGCAGTGTTCACAGCGTCCGCCCTTGACATTAAAACTGAAACGACCGACCCGAAACCCGCGTCGTTTTGCCTCGCGCGAACCGGCGAACACCTTGCGAATTTGATCGAAAATACCCGTATACGTGGCGGCATTGCTGCGCGGCGTGCGGCCGATTGAGGTTTGATCGATCACCACGACGTGGTCCACGTAGGTTGTTCCGCGCAGGCTTTTGAAAGGACCGGGCGCTGGTCCGCCGCCGCCCAGCCGCCGCCGCAAGGCCCGCGCGAAAATGTCGTTGACCAGCGTACTCTTGCCCGATCCACTGACGCCCGTCACGCACACAAACAGGCCCAACGGGAACGCCACTGAAATATCTTGCAGGTTGTTTCCCGACGCGCCTTCGAGCGTGAGCAGGCGAGATTTCTTCACCGCTCGCCGCTGCGGAACTTTGATGCTCTCCCGCTGCGCCAGAAAACGCCCCGTGACCGACTGCTCGATTTTCTGGAGTTCCTCCGGCCGCGCAACACCCATGATGCGCCCGCCTTCGGCGCCCGCGCCGGGGCCCATGTCGATGATCAAATCGGCTTGCCGCATCATGCCTTCGTCGTGCTCCACGACCAGCAACGTATTGCCGCCGGCTTGCAGCCGCCGCAGGGCATTAATCAACAGTTGGTTATCGCGCGCGTGCAGCCCGATGGAAGGTTCATCGAGCACATAGCAGACGCCGGTCAGTCCCGAACCGATGCTGGTTGCCAGCCGCACGCGTTGGCGTTCGCCGCCGCTGAGGGTGTCGGAGGCGCGGTTGAGCGTCAAATAGCCCACGCCCACCCGCTCCAGAAAATCGAGACGTTTGCAAATTTCCGCCACCAGCGGTTCGGCAATCGGCTGTTCGGCGGCGGGAAACGACAACTGCTCAAAAAACCCCCGCGCCGCTTGGGCCGACAACGCCGTGATTTCGTGAACCGCCTTGCCCGCCAGCCGCACGCTACGCGCCTCTGGCCGCAAACGCGAACCGCCGCATGCCGCACACACGATTTCTCCGCGAAACATTTCCAACTCATCTCGCCGGGGCTGACGCGTGGCGGTGGCCAACTCCTTTTGCAGCAGCGTGAACAAACCGGCGAAATATTTTTCGTCGCCATGCAGCAGTTTTTGCCAGAGGCGAGGATCGTAGTTTTCGAGCGATTCCTTGTCGTCGATTTTGTTCCGCTCGCGAAAAAACGCCAATGCGGCTTCCGCCTTCTTTTTCGCCGCGCCGCGCAGTCCTTTCCATGGAGCGATGGCCGACAACTGGAGCGGCAACGAGCGGTCGGGCAGAACCAGCGCGGCGTCGAAATCGAAACGGCTCCCCAGCCCTTCGCAATTCTCGCACGCGCCGTAAGGACTGTTGAAACTAAAGGTGCGCGGCTCCAGTTCGGGAAAACTAAAGCCGCAGTCGGCACAGGCGTACGAAGTATTGCAGAGCATATCTTGCCAAGAGCCATCGGTCTGTTGGCAACAGGCCAACAGCAAACCGCCGCCGTGGTCGACCGCCAAACGCAGCGATTCACCGATGCGAGCCCGCGCGCTGTGTTGGATTTTTACGCGGTCGACCACCGCCGCCAGCGAATGGACTTTGCCGGGGCTCAACGCCGGCGCCTGTTCGATATCGTAAATTTGGCCATCGATTCTTACGCGCACGAAACCGGCTTTGCGAATTTTCTCGATCGTTTCCTGATGGCCGCCCCGTCGCCCGCGCACCATCGGCGCTAAGAGAATGACTTTCGTATTCTCCGGCAAACGCATCAGGCGGTCTTGAATTTGCTCCAGCGTTTGCTGCGAAATGGGGAGCTTGCAGTGTGGGCATTCCGCCCGGCCCAAACGCGCCATGAGCAGCCGCAAATAGTCGTAAATTTCCGCCGCCGTGGCCACCGTGCCGCGAGGATTCGCCGCCGCCGGGCGTTGGTCGATGCAAATCGTGGGTTGCAAGCCTTCCACGAAATCGAGATCGGGCCGCTCCATTTGATCGATAAACTGCCGAGCAAACGCCGAGAGGCTCTCCACGTACTGCCGCTGTCCTTCGGCGTACACCGTATCGAACGCCAGACTGCTCTTGCCCGACCCGCTAGGACCGGTAACCACCACGAATTGATCGCGGGGAATGTCGACGTCCAAATTTTTCAAATTATGGACGCGCACCCCGCGCAGGCGAATCGCGCCGTCGGTTTGAAAATCTCCGTCGGTTTGCAAAGCGCCCTCGGTTTGCGTGGAACAACCGTTGGCGGCGGCTTGGCGGGTGGAATCGGATGGGTCTGAGGCAGCCGCATTCATAAATGGCATGGCCGACGACAAAAGACTGGTTGCAAACCCGTCACGCTACCACAGCACCCGCAAACCGGCAAGAACAACGGGGGCGTTTCAGGGTCTTGAACTGAGCAGGCAGAGCCTGCAAGAGGCCATTCGCCAGGGCACAGCGCGCCGTAATTCCCGCGCAGGCGGGAATCCAGCCGGTTGCGTGCATCGCTGGGTTCCCGCCTGCGCGGGAATTTGCGACAGCAATCTATCCCACGGCGAATAGCCGAGATACGGTTACGAAACCGGGAAACGCGGAGGTCGGTCGAGTAGAGGAGGAGCGTCAATGACGCCCCTCCCCCCTCATCAAACCGGACGTGCGGATTTCCCGCATCC
>JAJRWU010000071.1 GCA_024276655.1 Planctomycetota bacterium | reverse complement strand
CGGAAAAACAAGAAATATTTAACCACGGAGAACACCGAGAGCACAGAGAAGAAAAAGGATCTGGGGAAAATCGAATGCCGAATCAGCGGCAATGAATCAAACTCTGTGTGCTCTGTGCCCTCTGTGGTTCCTTGCCTTTTGCGACTCAGGTTTCGACGACAACATTCATTCGCACCTCCTGGAGGTTCGGTAACGGTTCTGCGGGCGTCCATAAGCCGGAAAACATAAGAAAAATTTTCACCACAGAGAACACCGAGAGCACAGAGAAAAAGGAGCCGAAAATCCGCATGACGAAGACAGCGGCAGAGAATCTGAACTCTGTGTGCTCTGTGCCCTCTGTGGTTCCTTACCTTTTGCGATTTAGGGATTGACGACAACATTCACTCGCACCTCTTGGAGGTTCGGTAACGGTTCGGCGGGCGGTCACAAACCGGAAAACATAAGGAAATATTTCACCACAGAGGCACGGAGAACCATGGAACAGGACCCTTTGACGGGCAAAGTGATCGGCTGTGCCATTGAAGTGCATCGGGTTTTGGGTCCTGGGCTGTTGGAATCAACGTACACGCAATGCCTGGCAAGGGAATTGGCGATCCATGAAATTCGGTTCAAACTGGAACATCCCTCCCCCGTTGAATACAAAGGGGTTCATCTTGATTGCGGATATCGTATTGATGTTCTGGTTGAAGACCAGTTGATTCTCGAACTCAAAGCAGTCCAAAAGATACAGGATATTCACCACGCTCAACTACTGACATACATGAAGCTTTCCGGCATCACGACGGGGCTCCTGATTAACTTTAATACAAAAATGCTCAAAGATGGCATCAAACGATTTAAGCTTTGATCCTCTGTGGTTCATTGCCTTCCGTGGTTCAGGGTTCGACGACAACATTCACTCGCATCTCCTGGAGGTTCGGTAACGGTTCGGCAGCCGTTCGCAGGACGAAAAGACAAGAAAAATATTTCACCACAGAGAACACAGAGAGCACAGAGAAAAAGAAAAGGAATCGGGAAAATTGAACGCTGAATCAGCGGCAATGAATCAAATCTCTGTGTGCTCTGTGCCCTCTGTGGTTCATTGCCTTCCGTGGTTCATTGCCTTCCGTGGTTCAGGATTTCGACGACCGACCAAAAACAATTGCGGCGGACGCAGCGCCGTTTGAGAACAGCGATGCATAACCACTTTTAACTTTTTTCAACCCACGGTTACCAGCCATGAGTTCTCGACAACGCAGTAGTTATCGACAACACAGCAGTTATCGACAACGCTTCCGGGGCGTGACGCTGATCGAACTGATGGTGGTCATTACGATCATCGTGATTCTGCTCGGCGTGGCCGTGCCGCTGATCAAGCCGGCGCTCGGCGACCGCAAGCTGCGCGAGGCTTCGCGGCAGGTGGCCATGTTTTTGGAGTTGGCCAAATCGCGGGCGGCGGAAACCGGGCGCGCCCACGGCGTTATTTTTCATCGCGACGCCGGCTCGGCGGACACCACCGATACCTCTCTCCCAGGCGCCAACTTGAACGGCGTGCATTGTTTTCAAATGTCGTTGGCGGCGGCGCCCCGGCCATTCTCCGGAGATGACGGCGCCTTGGTGAGTATTGTTGCCTCTGGGGGAAATACGATCGCCCAGTTCAACACCGATACAAGCACCACGGCGGGCGGCGCGAATTCGCAATTACCTCCCTTTATCGAACGCGGCTTCATCAAGGTGGGCGATTCAATTCGCATCAACTACCGGGGGCCGCTCTATCGAATCACTGGAATCAGCCCCTTGCCGACGGGAACTCCGCCGCGATATTCCACGACGCCGCTGACGATCGACCTCGTCATTGCGCTGCCCAGCGGTTCGGGCGCTTCGCTGCCGCCAGTTTCCGGCACATCGTATCCTTACCAGATCATTCGCCAGCCGGTGGCCTCGATTGGTTCTCCGCAGGAGTTGCCCACCGGCATCGTGCTCGACACCATGCATTCCGGATTTTCCTCGGGAACGCTCCAGCAACTTGGGCCGCAATTCGGCGGTGGAACGTCGCGGCTGGGCAACCTGGCGCCGTGGCCGAGTAATTCGAGTACGGGCCAGTCGGATAGTTCAAACGTTCAAATCGCGATCATGTTCGATCCCGACGGCCGCGTGGAAACCGTGTATTCGGCGTACCATGTGATAGGCACGGTGGCGCCCAACGAGCGTTGGGTGATTCGCGGAGAAGTTCCGCTCTCGCCGATCCATTTGTTGATTGGCCGGCAAAACCAAACCATGTACGACGCCGCCAGCGCCACCGCGACCGACGTTGCCACGAACAATCTGCAAGACCCCTCCACGCTGTGGGTTACGGTCAATCAACTCACCGGCCGTATCAGCACTTCGGAAAACACGGCGTTCGGCAGCGGCCTCACGATTGCGGCACAGCGCCGAGATGCGCGAGGCTTCGCCCGCTCGGCGATCACCTCGGGAGGTAATTAGTGCTCATGTTACAGTGCTCATATTACAAGTGCTCATGTTATAAAAGGCGCACGACGATGAATTCTCGAACGTCGCGGCTTCTCAAGGCGGCCCTTCGCCAGGGTATTTCCGTGTTGGAGGTTTTGATCGCGATTGGCGTGGCCACGATCGGCCTGCTGGGCGTGATCGCGATGATTCCCTACGGCGCGAATCAGGCCAAGTTGGCCAGAATTCAAGACAGAGCGGCGCAAGTGGGTCGGAACGCCTTTCGCGAATTCGAAGTTCGCAAAATGTCAGACCCCAACACCTGGCGAGGCTCCACTTTTGCCAGCGGCACGCCGCATTTTCAGGGGGTTACGCGAACGAACTACGTAAGCACCTCCTTTCGCGATAGTTTTGGCACGTTTTATGGAGATACCTCGGGCGAGTATTTACGCGCCTTCTGTATAGACCCTCGTTTCGTGGCGGAATACAGCACCTTTAACGGGACTTCCACTTCGCCCAACCGTGGATTTGCGTCGGCCAACTACGCCTTTCCGTATCCAGGGCTCGACACCGGTATTATACGCCCGGCGCCATCGAACGACCGGCCCAACGCCGATGCGAATATCGTTCACATGCAGCGCATTTCGCTGGCGGCGGCTGGGTTTATCTCGGGCGGCGTGCCTCGAATCATGAGGTTGGAGCAGGCCGACGCCATCTTCATTTCGCCCGACGATGTTCGTTTCGCCCGGCCCGGCGACGACGCCCCGGTGTTGCCGCTGTCGCTCGACGACAAAACGCTGCCGCCGTTCCAGTTGAACGACGCCGGCAACGGTTGGAATCCTGCCAACGCCACCACGGCGCGAAGTTCCGATGGCGAATTCTCCTGGATGGCCACCCTGGTTCCCAACGCCGAAACCGGCCCCGGGCGGGCAATGTACACGCTCACGGTGGTCGTGTTTTATAAACGCGAACTGGTGCGAGATTTCGACAACGAGCGCGTGGTCGACATTCTGCACGGTACATCGGGCCCGCCGGCCAACGCACCCTACTCCACATTCTTCGGCGGCGGCATCGGCGGCGGTGATGTGGGGCTGGTCTGTCGGCGCACATTTCCCAATCCGCCCACGTACCGCGCCGACGATGTGAACGTCAAACGCGGCGATTGGGTCATGCTCACGCGGTTGTCGGCGTTCACGTCGGGGACAACGCCTGTTCCGCGTCCAACGCTGCACCGTTGGTACAAGGTGATAGCAGTCGATGCGGAAATCGCCTCGGCCAACAGCACAACCGTAACCAACTACGATGGCCCCGTCCGCCCGATGCGGTATGTCACGCTGCAAGGCCCCGATTGGCCGTATGTTCGGTCTAACAATACTTTCATGACGCAAGTCACGATTGTGAAAAATGTCGTGGCGGTGTTTGAAAAAACCGTTCGTTTGGAAACGTCGTCGCCTTGGCGCAATTAACAATGCACCCCTCGCCTGGGCGCGGTTGAGGCAAACCGCCGAGGCAATCGAGATCATAACCGTTCGTAGTTCGCACTATCCTCAAACCAATACCGTCGCCGGAACAGAGACGGCGGGAGGGCCAGATGAGCAAGTCGAAAAAAACGCGGAACACCCAGCAAGATCGCGCCGGGAAAAATCACACCGGGAAAAATCAAACAGGGCAAAAGCGCTCCCAGCAGAAGCGCGAGGGCATCGTGTTGTTGGTGGTGCTGAGTTTGTTGGTGCTGTTCGTGCTGGTCGGCGTGACCTACGCCATTGCCACGCGGATGGCCAACCGCTCGGCCAAGAGCCACGCCAAACGCGATATTCGCGGCGATGATCCCCGCAAGGAACTCGATCAGGCGATGTACCAAATTCTGCGCGGACCGGCTTCGAACGTTAAATCGTCGCTGCTGGGGCAAAGCTTGCTGCGCGACCTGTACGGCAATGGCGTGTTCGGCAATATGGCGGCGGCGCCCACTGTTGCCGAATTCAGCCCCGCAGGCGGGCAGGTGATTCGAGTCGATGTGCCGGTGCGGACGTACGATGAAGCCATTAAGTTCAGTCCGCTGCGAGATTTTTACGCCGGGTCGGTGTTCACGGTGCTCGACGGACCGTATCCGCTGCGGAGCACGCGCGTGTTGCGGTACGTGCCGTTGAACCGCACCCAGTTGGCGTTTTTGTTGACTGCGTTCCAAGATTCCATGGCGCCCCAGGCGACCAACAACAACATCTACATGACCTTCTATTTGGAGGCCTTCGATTTAACGGCCGCCGAACACACCGCGTTGTACGATACGATGGTCGCCAATCCTCCCAATGCTTCAACGGGTGTTCCCTTGCGGTTTGTCATCAACGGCAAGCCGTACAGCGGAACGGGCTACGGTTATGATCCAAGAAACGGCAATAACCGGGCGGGCGTGACGGCGAATATTAATGGCCTTTCAACCTCACCGACGGCGCCGGTGGCGCTCTTGCCGCACTTCGCCTTCGGAATCTACAACGACGACTACACCAATGTCGATGTGCCCAGGGGCGACGCGAACGAAGGCTACGACGCCCCCGATTTTCGCAACATGTTCCTGGCCATGGTTCCGGTCGACGCCAACGCGAACTTCATTGAAGATAGTCTTATTCCGTCGTACCACCGGCCGGGTTTGATCCAATACATGCGCACCGGCGCCAACTCATCGGCCTGGGTGCCCAGCACCGGCTACAAAACTTTCCGCCGGCAGGTCATTTTCCGCCCCATGCCGTGGGATCATCCTAACTTCACCGGCTCCACGCCCCTGCTCGCGGGCGGAACTCCCAACGCGGGAATTGATGGCAATTGGGGCGTGTCCGGCGTGGACGACGACAACGATGGCGTCACCGACAACGCCAGCGAATTTCTCAGCGAAAACTCTGATGATTATTTCGATAACGACACCCAACTGCTCAACCGCCTCACCGGCAACGACCCCTCTGTCCCCGCCATCTACGACGTTGACAACGATGGCGACGGCGACAAGGAAAGCATTTGGTTGGATCCTGGCTTCCCCATTAAAACCACGCCGGACGGCATAAAGTACAAGGTTTTAATCGCCGCGTATGTTGTCGACCTCGATGGCCGTATTAACATCAATGCGGCCGGCAACTTGGCGCAGGCCGTGCAAGATCTCACCACACCGAACTCGAAGCCGTCTTATCTGCCCGATAATCGGACGCGGCTCTATTCCAGCGCCACTGCGGCCGGCACGCTCCATTTTCTCGACACCACGCTGCCTACCAGTCCTGGCGGCAACCTGCCGCGCGGCTTCGGCTACGGACCGGCGGAAATCAATTTCCGCCACCTGCTCGACACACCCGCCACCGCGAACGATTTCAACAATTATCAAACGTTTCTGAATGTGCGAAACGGCGTTGGCAACCGCCCTGGCGCAGCGGGCGTTGATGAGTTGCTTTCGCAGGTGCGGAACGTCGGCTGGACGAACTACTTTTCCCTTTCCTCGGTTTTAGGCTCGCCTCCCGACATTTTCGGCGCCAGTTCGTTCGGGCTCGACAATCTCGGCAATCCGATTTTCACGTACATGACGCAAGACGACAGCGGGGCCAACTCAGCCGCGAATCAGACGGTTGATGATCCTTACGAAAAGAATCTGCTTTCGCCCTCCAGTAACGACGCGCTCTTTACGCTTGCGGAATTGGAGCGCGTTTTGCGCAGGGCCGATATCGACGCCAAATCGCTCCCCAGCCGGCTGGCGGTCGCTCTGCAAACTTCCGACGTCGGCGTTCCCAGCACGGCGGCGCGCCATGGCCTCGTGACCACGCGCAGTTCGTACATTCCCTCGCTGCCGCTGCCGCCGCAGCCGATCAATTTCACCGCCGATACGAACGATCTGTACGATATTCTGTACAACTCGGCGGGGTTCAACCCCACAACGCGCCCGGCCGCGATTCGGCGCCTGAATAGCTCCGGAACCGCCGTGATCGCGAAGCATGGTTCGTATCCCACGATTTTGGATCTGATGGCGGCCAAAATTTACCAACAAGATCCGACCGTCAATATCGACACCCTCAACACGCGGCTGCGGCAGTTGCTGCCGTTTGAGCTTTTCCACGGCCAGAAGATGGATGTCAATCGGCTATGGGGCGACGGCGTCGATAACAACGGCAATGGCGTGGTGGATGAACCCGGCGAAAGTTTGAATTCGATTTGGAGCGGAATATCAGGCTTCAATGGCACGAACCCCAACTTCGCCAACAACGACCCTCTGTTCGGAGAAGCGGCCGCCCGGCAGATCTTCGCCCGCCAACTTTATTGCATGATGTTGCTGATGGTCGACCTTGATGTGCAAGGCACATCGGCGGCCACGCGTAATTTTGTCCAGCCATTGCAGGAGGTGGGGTTATCGACGTCCCGACAACGGTTCCTTACGGCTCGCCGCATTGCACAATGGGCGGTGAACGTGGTCGATTTCCGCGACCCAGACGCGATCATGACGCCGTTTCTTTTCGACGTCAATCCATACGATAGTGGTGGTTGGAATCCTGTGGCCACGGTGCGTGAGAATTGGGTTTTGGGCGCCGAGGCGCCGGAATTGTTGATGACGGAGTTGGTGGCGTTTCATGATCGGCGCGTGCGAGACACGAGAGATGAAGCGTCCATGGGGAAAACAACCACCGACGTGATGATGCCCGACAACGATTTTGACCAGTATCGCCTCCCACAGGGGAGCCTGTTCATTGAATTGTTTTGCCCCCGCAACCGAAACAACCCGGCCGCGCCGCGAGAACTTTATGACGTGGGGGGGATTTCAACCATTCCGCGTTTGCGGCTGGATAGAACAACGCCCGCCAACGGAGCGGGAACCGTGTTCCCGGTGTGGCGCATCGCAATCAGCGAATTTCATCCACCAGTCGACAGCGTTCAGACAAAGCTCAGCGCCAGGCAGGATTCGATTACCCCAAACCCTGTCGATCTGAATTTACTCCCAGGACCCACATTTTCCGAACCGCTCCCGATCGACCGCGTAATTTGGTTCACCAACGGGTTGACTCCCACTGCGGCGAACACCCCCGACACCCTTCCGACTCACGTGTTTTTCCGCCGAGAAGCGGCGCATTCCGCCGCCTTGCGTTGCGGTGATTACGCCCTGCTCGGGCCTCGTGAAAACACCTACATTGGCTCGCAAGAGCCTGCCGCCAGTATGCTTCCAGGCGATACCGACGTCGCGAACCAACAAATCGTTCTCGCTCCATCGCAGTACAATCCCGCGAGTTTCTTCAGCGCGAATCCCACGGTATCGGGCCGGAACGAAGCCAACGTGAGCTTCTATCCGGCAATGAACGCCGGCGCGGCGCAGATCAAGGCGCCATTGACCATGATCATCGCCTCGCAAACGCCCACCCGCGCCGATTGGGCGGACGACACCGACGGCGTCACCGCAGTTCAGGCGCTCCAGAGCGGGAAAGTTGGCCTGAGCATTTCCGAACCGCTTTACGATGCGTATTACCCGGAGCCCAAGGTCCAAACCAATCCCACCCATGCGCTGACCGATGGTTTTCGAGTTTACGACCCTGCCGGCGCCCTTTTTCTTCCCGACCAACCGTTTGACGAACGAGCCGGCAATCCACTGGCGACAGCTCCCACGGCTGGCGAAAACAACGGCACGTTCCAGGATTACAAAACAGCGTTCCTGCAACGACTGGCCAACCCGCTCCGGCCTTATAACGGTAATTTGGTAGTGGGTGGCAATCCCAACCCGAACTACAACCCATACGTGACCGTCGACTGGTCGTCAATCGACTTGACCGTTTTCAACGGTAGCGGTCCGGAAACGGGAACGCCGAATTTTCAATTCCGCACGCGCAGGCCGCCGGCGACCCCACGGAAGATTTGGAATACAAAAGCGGCGCCATTAGCTACCGCTAAAGCAGCGGGGACGCCGGATATTTTCGGCCATAAACTCAGTTCCTTGGGCGGGGCCGATCACACGCTCGGTTTCTTGAACCAAGGCGAAATGGGCAATCGGCTCACGCCGTCGCCCGCCAACGCGGCCACGGGCGATCCCAACCAGCCGTTCCCTTGGCTAGTGTGGAACAACCGGCCGTTTGCCAATCATCTGGAGTTGATGCAAGTTCCGGCGTCGTCGGCTGGCCGTCTAACCCACGAATTCAATCTCAACACGGGCGCCAACCCTTACGGCGGAGCGACATCGCCCCCGACATTGGCTGAGTTTAAGGGGACATACGGCCATCTGCTGAACTTTTTCCACACCACCACCGACAACGGCGCCGGAACGCGCACTGTCGGCAAGGCTAATTACTATCGCCTGCTCGACTTTGTCGAAACGCCTTCGCGCTATCTTGGTGCGGAGCGCTGGTACAACCCGTCAATATTTGCCACCGAGACGGTCGGTTCGCAAGGCGAATTCATGATCGGCTACCGGCCGCCCTTCAACAAGCTGAGCCGTTTTCGCGACCCCGGTCGGATCAACCTCAACACGATTTCCGACTACCGCGTGTGGGAGGCGCTCACCAAGGGTTTCTTCGCCCAGGACCCCCGCTTTGATCCAAATGTGAATGTGAATGTGTTGACTCCAAGTCCAAATCAGATAACGGGAGCATTTAGTTATTGGGAGCGTTTTCTGATCAGCCGCCGGGGAGGCGGCAGTAGTTTTGGAACCCTTCCCACACAATTTGGAAATCCGTTTCGTTCGGTGGGCGCGGCGAACTTGGCGCCCACGGCGGCGTTGCGGGCAATTTCCAACGGCCAGGATGGCATTCAGGCCACGCTCTTACGCAACGATACGCAAGCCGCCGCTGACCCGCTGCTCGATAGCGATTTCACCACTCAGCGGGCGTTGGACGCCACAAACAATTCGGGCATGCAATACCACCCGATTTCCCGGTTGGCGAACATGGTTTCTGGGCAATCGAATGTGTACGCCGTTTGGTTGACGGTGGGTTATTTTGAAGTCACGCCGGGGGCGGTTGATCGCGGGCATCCTGACGGCTACCGGTTGGGCGCCGAAATCGGTTTCGATACGGGTGAAATCCGGCGGCATCGGGGTTTTTATATTATTGATCGCTCGATACCGGTGGCCTTTGAGCCGGGCAAAAACCACAACGTCGACAACTGCGTGCTCTTGCGGCGGTTTATCGAGTAATGGGAATGGCGAATGGTAAAAAGGTAAAATGGTCCACGGGTAGAATGCTCAAAAGGTAAAACGATGTCTGAGTCTTTGCAACAAGGCCGGCGGTGGAATCGAGCGTCGAAATACGTGCGCGGTTTTACGTTGGTCGAAATGCTGGTCGCGACCACGATCACGCTGATGATGATTTTCGCCATGGTGGAAGTCTTCAAGCAGCTCGGCGACCGCGTCATCGATAGCCGCGCCATGCTCGAAGTTTCCGGACGGGTGCGCAGCGCCGCCGCGATGCTGGAGCGAGACCTGACCGGCGTGACGGTCGACATGCGTTCCTGGAGTGACCGCGCCGGGGGCCAGGGATATTTTGAATACATTGAAGGCGGCGGAACCGACGCCTCCCCCGGCTATGCGGGCGCCGGGTTGCCGACCAATATCGACGCCGAGAGCAATGGCGTCGACCTCTCCAAGTTCGGCCTCTTCGGCGATATGGACGACGTGCTCATGTTCACCGCCTACAGCCCCGACAAACCGTTCATCGGCCGTTGGGTGAACGCCTCGGGAATAACGGTGCAAATCCGCTCGAAAATCGCCGAAATCATCTGGTGGACGCACTGGAACGACGCCGATGGCGACGGCCGAGTCGGCCTGGGCGAAGTAACCTTGCACCGCCGCGCACTGCTGGTGCGGCCCGACCTCGGCGTGGTCAACCCCGGCGCGGTGGGCGGCAGGAGCGCCATTGCGAGGTTCTACAACGCGAACGATGTCTCGGTGCGTGTCAGCGGCGGCGGTGTCATTACCGCCAACAGCTTGGCCGATCTTTCCTTGCGGGGCAATCGAGTGGCGCACGTTGTGAACACCACGATTTCGACCGTCACTGTTTATGACCGCGACAACGCGCCGCTCCAGTTCGATGATGCAAACGCCCTGCAATGGCGCGTCGGCGAAGACGCCGTGCTGGCCGATGTGTTGGCGTTCGACGTGCGCGTGTACGACCCTTACGCGCCTGTCGTCGCCGTGGTTGACACCAACGGCAATGTCATAGGCGTTCGCAAACCGGGCGACCCATCATACAATCCGTCGTCTTCTTCTTCGCCACCCGTCGACAATGCGGTTGTTGGCCAGGGCGCGTATGTCGACCTGGGTTACTCACTCGGAACGGCGCTCTCCAACACCAGTAATACAAACTACCGCAGCAACCTATTCAACCGCTCGCTCCAGAAGAGTTTCGCCAGGGTGGTGGGAACCACGACGGTTCCGGCCTCGCCCAACCGAAAAAGTTTGCTGCTTTCGGTCTTGCCAGGATTCAACGGCGGAAGCAACCATACGGCTTACACCTTCGATACCTGGACCCAAGCCTACGAGCACGATGGCGTCAATCAAGATGCGTCATCAGCCGATACGATAACCGATGAAGGCTCAGACGGGCTGGACAACGACGGCTCCAATGGCGTCGACGACCCAGCGGAGCGAGAAACGGCGCCGCCTTATAATCGGGCCCTGAGCGGAATTAAGGTCACGATTCGCGTGCTTGAGTTCGACACCCGACAAGTGTTGCAAACTTCGGTTGCTTCCGACTTCGTACCGGAATAGCTTCGCGTTCAGAGGGCCAGCGAAAGAAAACGCCCGCGCCTCCCGTGAGGGAGACGCGGACTTCCCAAAGAGCCGGGGGCAGTCCGACCCTTCAGGCGAAATGCTATTGTAGTTGCCTTGTTTAAGATGGCAATACTGCAATTCTGTGTTATCCCTGGCGGCTTCCGCATGCATTTCCGGGTGTTATCCCTCTGCGGCGGTATGCTTTCCCTCCAATGGAATCGGCAATCGAACTCCGCGCGTTCAATCGAATCGAGAGGAATTTCTTCTGGTTGTGGGTTCGCTTGGCTGTTTCGGTCTACTAGAATAATGGAATCGCGGGCGGGCGTTCCGTTTTGCCGCACATAACCATGAAACATCTTTATCTTGGCAATGAACGATGAGAATACCGTGCCTGTTTTTACTGATAGTTGTTTCCGCCACTGGTTTGCAAGCGGACGACAGCGCACTCGATTCCAATCTGAAAAAAATCCGGAATGTTAGCGCTAAAGGCGCAGGTCATCGTGAGGCGATTGCGGCTTGGGCGCAAGTGATTGCAGTCAGAGCCGATCAACTTCCGCAAGTTCTTGCCGGCATGGACGGCGCCGAAGCGTTGGCCACCAACTGGATACGCGGCTTGGTCGACGCCATCGCGGAACGTGAAATACAAGCGGGCGGCAAATTGCCCGTGCAAGAGTTGGAGCAGTTTATCGCCGCTCGCCAGCACCACCCTCGCGCACGCCGCACGGCGTATGAATGGTTGACGCGCGTCGACCCCTCGACACCGAAACGGCTTCTGCCCGGCATGTTGAACGATCCGTCGTTGGAGTTGCGGCGCGACGCGGTCGCCTATTTGCTCTACTCCTTAAAGCCCGGCGCCGGAAAAGATGTTTCCGCGAAAGAGTCGGCCGAGATTTATCGCCAAGCCCTGACCGCCGCCCGAGATATCGACCAAATCAAACTCATCACCAAAGAGTTGAAAGAGCAAGGAGAAGCGGTCGACCTCCCGCAACACTACGGTTTTCTCCAGCGTTGGAAATTGGCCGCTTGGTTTGACAACGCCGACCAAAAAGGATTTGACGTTGCTTATCCGCCGGAGCGCGGCGTCGACTTGAAAGCCACTTACAAGGGCCAAGAGGGAAAAGTTTCCTGGGTCGATCATGTCGCCAAGGACGAATACGGCATCGTCGAATTGAATGCCGCGATCGGCAAGAAAAAAGGGGCTATTGCTTACGCCTACGCCGTGTTTGTTTCAGACCGTGCGCAAGAAGTCGACCTGCGAATCGGCTGCATCAATGCCTACAAGGTTTGGGTCAACGGTGAATTGCTCCTTTCCAGAGAGGTGTATCACGCGGGCATGGAAATCGATCAATACATTGCGAA
This sequence comes from Planctomycetota bacterium, assembly GCA_024276655.1. Taxonomy (GTDB): domain Bacteria; phylum Planctomycetota; class Planctomycetia; order Pirellulales; family Pirellulaceae; genus SZUA-33. The sequence continues at coordinate 6,801 of JAJRWU010000071.1, read as the reverse complement.
AACTCGGTTGCGGGCCGGCGAGAATACCATTTTGGTGAAGGTTTGCCAGAACGAGCAGGAAGAATCTTGGGCGCAGCGATGGCAATTCCAACTTCGCATTTGCGACCTTTCCGGTCAGGCGATTCTTTCGCAGGATCGGCCGGCGGCAAAAACGGCCCATCTTCGCCGGTAACGACTTCGCCAGTAACAACTTCGCCGGTAACGCCTTCGCTTTTTTATTGCCACCGCGTGGCTCTCGCACCTACAGGGGATATTTCTTCAAATCATGATCAAAAAACTCACACTTATCGCGGTGGCTGGCGGAGTTATGTTGTTTGCCGGCGCCGACTGGCTTCAGTTTCGCGGCACAAGCGCGACGAGCGTCAGCGAAGAGGCGCGGCCTCCTCTGCGTTGGAGCGAATCGGAAAACGTGGCTTGGAAAGCGGCCCTGCCGGGGCGCGGGCCATCAAGCCCGATCGTAATAGGCGACCGAGTCGTCGTGACCTGCTCCAGCGGAATCAAGCAAGATCGAATGCACGTGTTGTGTTTCGACGTCCAGAGCGGCAAGCGACTTTGGGAACGCCAGTTCTGGGCCACCGGCCGTACGCTGAGCCATCCGACCAGCGCCAATGCGGCGCCAACGCCCGCCAGCGACGGCAGCCGGATTTTCGCCTTTTATGCCTCGAACGATATGGTTTGCCTTGATCTGGAAGGCAATTTGCTCTGGTACCGAGGTTTCGCACACGATTATCCCAAGGCGGGGAACGATGTCGGGATGGCGTCTTCGCCGGTTGTTGTGGACGACACCGTCATCGTGCAGATCGAAAACCAAGGCGATTCGTTTGCCGCCGGCGTCAACGTCGATACCGGCGAAACGCGTTGGCGCATCGCGCGCCCCGCGCGAGCGAACTGGTGTTCGCCGGTGGCGGTTCCCGCCGAACATGCCGTGTTGTTGCAATCGCCCGACGGCCTCTCCGCCCACGAAGCGCGCACCGGCGAAGAGATCTGGCGGTATCCTTCGGAGTGTGCGGGCATTGCTTCTTCAGTTGTGTTAGACGGCAAAATTTATCTGCCTTCCGATGGCGTCACCGTACTCACGCTGCCGAAAAATTCCAGCGGTCCGGAAGTGCTTTGGAATTCCAATCGGCTGCGGCCTAGTTCTTCCAGTCCGGTGGTGTATCGCGGAAAAGTGTACACGCTCAACGGCGCCATTCTGGTCTGCGCCGACGAGAAAACCGGCGACACCGAATGGCAGTTGCGATTAAAGGGCCGCTTTTGGGCCACGCCCGTGGCGGTCGATGATCATCTTTTTTGCGTCAACCAAGACGGACAGGCGTCGGTCGTGAAGCTTGGCGAAAAGGGGAAGGTCGTGGGCGAAAGCGAATTTGGCGCCGGCGTGCAAGGTTCTCCGGCGTTGGCGGCTGGGGCCTTGTTTGTTCGCACCGACGGCCACCTCTGGAAAATCGCCGCGACGCCCAAATAGCAAATCCCTCGTTCAATCTGCTGTTTAAGATCGGACTGCTATTCAAGGTTCGGCTGTGATTCATTCACTTGAAGTTCAACCTACGGGCCCGTTGCGAGCCAAGGTGCGCCCGCCGGGGTCAAAGAGCATCACCAACCGAGCGTTAGTGTGTGCGGCGTTGGCCGATGGCCCGTCTGTTCTTCACGGTGTGCTGGCCAGCGAAGACACACAGGTGATGATCGAGAGCCTGGGGCGGTTGGGTGTGTCGGTCACCCATGATCCCGGTCGGCATACGTGCCACGTGATTGGCCATGGCCCTCCACGAGTGGAATCCGCCGGACTTTTTGTGGCCAACAGCGGCACGACGATTCGGTTTCTTACCGCCATGGCGGCATTGGGAACGGGCCATTTTCGGCTTGATGGCATCGAACGCATGCGCGAGCGGCCGATCGCCGATTTACTGGCGGCGCTCGAACAACTGGGCGTCGTGGCGGCCACGGAGCGCGGCAATGGGTGTCCGCCCTTGGCAATTAAAGCCCACGGCCTACCCGGCGGATCGGCCCACATTCGGGGAGATATCTCGAGCCAGTTTCTCAGTGCGTTGTTGATGGTTGCGCCCTACGCGGAGAACGAGGTCGACGTGCATGTGGAGGGCGAACTCGTTTCCAAGCCCTATGTGGAAATGACCTTGGCCGTGATGCAATCGTTTGGGGTGAGCGTGGCGCCGGGCGGTTTGCAGCATTTTCACATTCCAGGCCGGCAGCGATACCGCGCCTGTGAGTACGATATCGAACCCGATGCTTCGGCAGCCAGTTACTTTTGGGGCGCGGCGGCGGTCACGGGCGGCGAAATAACCGTGCAAGGACTTTCCCAAAACGCACTCCAGGGAGACGTTCGCTTCTGTGAGTGCCTGGAAAAAATGGGCTGCAAGGTGCGTTATGAAACCGATGCGATCACCGTTTCGGGAGGCCCTCTGGCGGGTGTTGACGTCAATATGAACGCCATCAGCGATACGGTGCAAACGTTGGCCGTGGTGGCGTTATTCGCCGAGAGCCCCACCAGGATTCGAGGCGTCGGGCATATTCGCCACAAGGAAACCGATCGGATCGGCGACTTGGCCCGTGAACTCCGCCGCCTGGGAGCAATCGTAACCGAGCACGACGACGGCCTCACGATTACGCCCGGCGAATTGCAGCCCGCCGAGATTCAAACCTACAACGACCACCGCATGGCGATGAGCCTCGCCTTGGCTGGTTTGCGCATGCCGGGCGTCGTGATTCACGACCCTGGTTGCGTGGCCAAAACCTATCCGAACTTTTTCGAAGACTTGGCGGCGTTATCACACGACGCTGCTTCGTGACGCGCCGACGCGTCCGAAGTTGCAGTTCAATGAAGAGTTGCAGTTCATTGAAGAAAAATGGCGCGCAATCCAACAAGCATTCAGCGAGGCGAACTTCGCAAATGGCTGGCCGACTCCAAGAGTCGGTCGGCGCGCCGGAGAATTTCCGACGATGATTCTTCCCAGTCGGTGGGGCTGTCGGGATCGACCGCCTCCAATGTCGCCTGGCAATGTTGACAGACCACGAGTTTACCCAAGTAGGTAACTCGAATTCGCAATTGTCTCCCACAAGTGGGGCACTCTTGCATGAAATAGATCGTACTAGACATGACGGCATCTCCTGCTACCGTTCCCAACTTGACAATACTTTCTTCTGAGTTGGGCGTCATTCTACCCGTGGCGAAAGAGGTTAGCAACCAAATAATCTGAAAAAGGAGGGAATATACACCCTTGGACGGTGTTGTCGTTACCATGACCCCCGTTAGGCCCGCCATTTGAAGCGGAATTCAAGCAGGATCTTGGTGTCGAACTCCCTTTGTACGAACTCCTTTTGTACGGGCAACGAGCAGATGGTGTTCAATCGCCCGAAAAAACTTGCTTTGCAGGAGAACGCTTCACGCCGCTGGCGGTCTGTTGCCGCCCGCCGCGCCGCGACGCTCCCAACGATCAAAGAAGCGGTCCACACGCCCCGCGCCGTGACAAACCGCGCCAACGAAACAACCCACGGCAGCGCCGGCCGCGACATCACTGGGGAAATGGGCGCCCGCCGCAACGCGTTGTAGACCGGCCGCTACGGCGAACACGCCAAATAGCAGAGCGCCGCGGGGATACATGAAAGAAAGCCCAATCGCCAAACCGGCAGCCGTCGCCGTATGGCCCGATGGCAACGACTGATGCGCATGGTCGAACATGGCCGACCAATCGCCTCGCAACAGCGGCGAAGGCCCTGCAAACGTATCCCAAACACTCTTCAGCGAGGCGATGTCGAATTCCGACGGCCGCATGCGCCCAATGAGCGGCTTGAGCACATCGACCATTAAGCCCGACCCATACGCGCCGGCCGCCACGCGAAGCAAGCGACGCCGGTTTGCAGGGTCGAGCGTCCAGACCGTGAGCAGAATCATGGCCACGCCGGCGCCATGGGCAAACACTTCGGAAAAATCGAGTAATCGCCGAAGATCGCCCGGAACCCGATCTTGCTGGCTGAACCGAGCCACGGCAATGTCGAACAGGAACGCGGTAGCGCAGACACACACAAACCCGACCGATGCGGCATACAGCCGCGCCGCGTGTTTATTGCGATCTACTTGTATCGCCTTCGGCCCACTCACCACAAGCATTTCCCTGCCGAATTCGCGCTTCTGAATATACCGCTCTCGGTTGAAAATGGCGCGTTTTTCGTTTAACGGCAAGCCGAAGGCGACTGCGTTTTGAGCGAATCCGTTTGAGTAAGACAAAAAAAAACGCAGTCGCCTTCGGCTTGCCGTTAAACGAACCAATGCTAGCCGTGTGGAGTAAACATGCTGTCAAACTCGCGTCTTTGTTCAAACCGAGGCTTTGCCTCAACACCCAGTTCAAGAAGCCCGGCTTTTGGAAAAAGCCGGGCTTCTGCTCTCTTCAGTGCGTCTAGTTAGCCTTTTGAAATAAAGCCTGGCATTCGCGCTACCGCGAACTTGCCAAGGGCGCTGGAACGCACAGGCTTACTCGGCAGGCGCTTCTGCTTCGGCGCCCGATTCCGCGTCCATGGCGGCGGGGTCCATTTCGGTCGCATCATCGGCGGGGGCGGGTTCCGCGGGAGTCGACCGCCCGCCGCAGCCAGCAATAGCGAACACGCTCAAACCACACACCAAGAACAAGGCGATAATTTTCTTCATCGGTCGTCTTTCACTGTTTTAGAAAAAAAGAAAGGTAGCGCACCAAGCGCGGCCGGAAGTTGCGTTATACTTCGCACGGCTGGCAATGGCTCGTTTAACGGCAAGCCGCAGGCGCCTGCGTTTTCGGTCTTGCCCGTACCCGCTGCCACAAAACGCAGTCGCCTGCGGCTTGCCGTTAAACGAAAAAAATACCGTTTTCAACCGTGAGCAGTATACTGCTCCACAAATCTACACAAAAAAGCGGCAGCCGACCACCAGGGGAAGCCGGCTACCGCTTCATGCGAGGGAATCACTTTCAGCGATGCGAATCAGGGAATCGTAACGGGTTCGCCATCACGAATATCACCAAGGCGATTGTAAACAAAATAGTCGATCGTTTCCGGTAGGAAGTGGACGCTGCCGTCGCCGAACACGAACTGGGCGCCGCCCGGGTGCTTGGAGCGGAAACCGCAGGAACTGATCCAGCCACGGTTGGGCGCGGGGCAGTTTTGCAATACTTGAGGCACGTTGGTCGGCGGGGGATTCGGCCGCTCACCCCAAGGATTGATAACATCGGTATTCAGGGGCAGCGTGGTGAACCCGTAGGGGCTGTCTTGATGGAACCAGCCGTTCAACTGCCAGTTGCAACTTTGCGGCAACGATTCCCCTACGAGGATCACATTCGCCGTGCCGTCGGTAATGTCGGCAAAACGAGCGGCGAAAACGGTACGGGCGAAAGGTCCTGAAATCTGGGAGAGCCTATCACGCGCATTGCCGTGGTTTGCCGTGGGGATATTGAAAGGATTCCTCCCGGCGGCCAAGGAATTGCCGTTTACGTCGATGTTGCCGACTTGGCATCCGCCGTGCTGCATGTAATTGGCGCCAAGGCTGAAAGAATAATCGGCCAGCGCCCGGTCGGTCGTTTGGCTTCCGGTATGCGTCGGATGCGCAGACGACGGGCACAAATACCCCGGTACCACGCGACTGCGAATTTGGATGTTCGTACCTTGCAGAACCTGAAACCTGAAAGGATTACCGAACAAAGTCGTGAAGTTGATTTGATCATACAGCGGCGACTGCTCTACGAAGGGAAGTATGCGGACGAACACGCTGCCTCTGCCGCCAGCATTCCAATTCGCAGCGTTGCCCGACTGCTGAGGTGCGCGAGTGGGCAGGAAGTTAATCGGCATCCGTTTGAAGACGTCGTGATAATTATGCATGGCCAAGCCGAGCTGCTTCATATTGTTGCCGCAACTCATGCGGCGGGCCGCTTCACGGGCCGCTTGAACCGCTGGCAAAAGCATCGCGACCAAAATACCAATGATGGCAATCACCACCAAAAGCTCCACTAGCGTGAAGCCGCGTCTCCCTTGTTTCGTCTGCAACATGTCTGCACTCCCTAATGAAATGAAAAAATAAAAAGAGCTGAGAAAAGGTAAAGTGGATAATTTACGCTACTGCCGAGCGCTCATCGGTCTGGAATCATGACGAAAAGTGAAAGAAACGCAGATGAGCTTCGCAGACGCTGCCACTGTCGCCGATTGGAATCCCCTTTATATTCCACTACTCAGGCAATGCTGTCAACCCATATGGGGGGATTTTTAAGTGGCAAGCAAGTGGCATGCACACCGAGCCCGATAGAGATTACGGCTTTTTACTGGGGGCGCCATTCGATCGAAAGGCTTGTTGGAATTGAGGGAAACAGCCTTTTTTCCTCTTGGAACAGGCTATCAAATAGGGCAGTTGCTCCTGAAAACATTCCCGCGCGGACGCCGGCTTTCGCTTGAATGGGGCGGCGTCGGTGGGGAAATATCTGTTTTTTTTAGGTGTGAAAACCTGGAAAAACATTCAAAAAAAGGGCCCTCAGAAAATAATTTTCGAGGGTATTTCGTACGGCCACCCCTTATTGTCCTTGCGATGGGCCTAAAATCCTCGCCTTCAGGCGAATCCTTTTAGGTTTTTCTTGAGGTGGCAAGGGTTCGGTCACCGCGAAGAAATCCAGTGGAAGGAAATGTTACCACAGAGGACACAGAGGGCACGGAGATTTTTTAGGGCGTCTTTTTCTCTGTGCTCTCTGGTGCGTCAGGCGAAGCCTGTCTGATCTACTCAAATGAAAGGAGTTGAGCATGATAATTGTTCGTTAATCATGTAGCTGAGGAGGCGATGTT
>JAJRWU010000070.1 GCA_024276655.1 Planctomycetota bacterium | reverse complement strand
TATACTTCACACGGCTAGTAATGGCTCGTTTAACGGCAAGCCGAAGGCGACTGCGTTTTTCTGTATTACCCGAACGCGTGGGCTCAAAACACAGCCGCCTTCGGCTTGCCGTTAAACGAAAAAAGCGACATTTTCAACCGTGAGCGGTATAGCTCGTCTCACGGCGCGGTTGCGTTAGGGGCGATCCAGATGGTCGCCAGAGTCATGCCGTTCAAGAGCATGTGTACGACAATGCAAGGCAGAATGCGGTGCGTTCGCTGGTAGAGATATCCCAAGCCCAACGCCAGAAAGAAAAGCGGGATCGGCGAAGGGCCGTTGCCCAAATCCATCAAACCAAAAATTGCGGCGCTGACCAAAATGGGCCAGGCGGGTGCGGGCCGCTCGCCCGCGGTGGGAGCCGGCTCCAGGGGCGCTGTCGATGCCGACCGAGGACTTCGATAAGGCGATTGTTCATCTGTTTCCCACGCGTCACCTGCTGCCGGCGCGTCATCGGCTGCCGGCGCGTTGTCTTCGAGCAAAGATTCTTCCACGGGCGCCGCAACGGCGGGCAGCGTGAAAGTGCTTAATCGCTCCAGCCAGCCTTGCAGGAGAACGCGGAACAACAGCTCCTCGGAAATGGGCGCCACCACCACCGCAGCTATTCCCGCAATGAGGAAAAACAGCGGATCTCGGCGTTCCTGCAACAATGTGGTAATGGCGTGTTCCGGCGGAAACCACTGCGTGAGCAGCAACTGGATCAGAAGCACCGGCGGTACGATGGTCACAAACGCGACCACTCCCAGGCCGATATCTGGCAGGAAATGGCGTGGGTCGAACCCCCACTCGCGCAGACCCGCGTTATGCCGCACGCGCATCATCCCCCAAATAGCGGCGATGGTCAGCACGCTGCCGATTGCATTGCAAACCAATAAATCGGCCAACTGATCGGCGGAGGGCGGCTCGCCGCTGAACTTGAAGGTTGTTAGCTCCAGGCGGACAGCCAGCACTGTTACGGCGGCGGGAAGGAACAGCATTAGCAGGAATGCCGCCGCGATATCGAGAAGCGTCCAGGGCGATGGCCGACGCGCCGCCCAAGGCAGCAACGGGCGGCCTCGCATTGCCAGCCGGACCCAACTCCATCCACATAGCAGAAAGAGCCAGAGCATCGCGACGCCGAGAATTTTTTCCATCAAATACCCGCGACTATTTCATACCGCCGGCCGCAGCCAACACAAAAAAGAGAATGATCAACGACGCCCAAATGAACGACATCACCCCCGCAAGAATAATCGCGAACCAAGCATGGCCGCCTCCCTCGATTTCAGGATTTCTCTTGGCCGCCTTCGCCCCCATGATTCCCAGCGTCAGAGCGATCAGTCCGGGGATAAGTCCGAAACAGGGAAAAAGAGACAACAAGCTCACATAATAAGCGATGAGGGCTTTGGGATTTTTGTCGGGAATGATCGCCATACTTGTACGTGACTTTCAAAGGACGCGGAGGAGGAAGAGGGCGTGGAGGAGGAAGTCGAGCATTATTGCCTTTTGCAGGGCGGAAAGCAAATCGCGCGACGCCGCTTCAAACAGCCGATCAAAGTACCGGCGCCTGTTCACAGATTTTGAGTTATTGGATAGATTTCTATTGCAATTCTGCGTAATCCCGACGGAAAACCGGAGTGCGGCTGGTTTGGTTTCGCGGAATGCAAACGCTTGGTAGAATTGCCCCTGGCGTCGCCTTGCGGAAAAGGCGGTGTCGCGACACCTGTTCAATGCCGTGAGCGAGTGTCTTTTGCTCGGCGGTCAGCCGAGCATAGGCGCCGAGAGCCGGTAAGACTGTCGACGCCGAGAGATGAAAAACAAAAACCACGTTAAAAAGTCATAAAACTACCACGGGCCGGTAGCTCAGTTGGTTAGAGCAGTCGACTCATAATCGATTGGTCGCAGGTTCAAGTCCTGCTCGGCCTACTTTTTGTTTCAAGCGCAGGGCGGCGTTATGAATTTGGGCGGAAAAACGGCGTTGGTCACCGGCGCCGGGCAGGGCATCGGCAAAGGCTGTGCGTTGGAGTTGGCGCGGGCGGGCGCGGCGTTGATCATCAATGATCGGCCCGACAACCCAGCCCTGCAACGCACCACGGAGGAAATATTGGCGTTGGGCGGCTCTTGCCGCGTCTTGGCGTCTGACGTTTTCTCGCGAGCTGGCGCGGAACAACTGATCACCGACGCGATCAGCCAAGCAGGCCGGCTAGACATTCTGGTCAGCAACCCGGCTTATAGCCGCCGGTCTGACTTTCTGGACACAGCCCCCGAGGAGTTTGAAAAAGTGGTCAACGGCACGTTGATCAGCGGTTTTCACATCAGCCAACTCGCGGCCCGCCACATGGTCGAACGAGGCGGCGGAGGGAAAATCGTTTTTATTTCGAGTGTGCTGGCGGAATTCCCCAGTGCGCGGAGTTCGGCCTACAACGCCGCCAAAGCCGGGCTCAATCAGCTCATGCGTACGATGGCCGTGGAGTTGTCGTCGCACCGAATTAATGTCAACGCGATTGAACCCGGCTGGATCGATACGCCTGGCGAGCGGAAATTTTTCAGCGAGGAGTGCATTCAAGAGGAAGGCCGCCGCCTGCCCTGGGGACGACTAGGAACTCCGGCTGATATCGGCGCCGCGGCCGTGTTTTTGTCGTCCGACGAGGCCGATTATATCACCGGTGTGGTGTTGCCGGTCGATGGCGGTTATCGCAGCAAGGATTGCCGGTCGGAAACACAAATTTCCGATTCCAGGCAGAGCGGTTGAGAAGACCAATTTTTATAAAAGGCCCAACTTCGGCGGCGGGAACTCATTTTTCCATACGTTATTAACTATTGTGATAGGTCTCTGTTGTCATCCTCTCCGGCCAACTCCCGCGCTGCTGAAACGTGCCTGCAAATGTTGCGGTGCGCCGGC
>JAJRWU010000069.1 GCA_024276655.1 Planctomycetota bacterium | reverse complement strand
TGAGCGACGCCCATCGCCGTTTCGTCCAATCCCTTGAGGGAAACTACTAACTGGAGAGCCGTATGCGGGAGAACCGCACGTACGGTTCGGAGGGAGGGGGAACCGGAAATTCAACCGGTTCTCCCTACCCCTATCGTGGCTACGTCGCTACGTCGCTGTGTTTTTACAGAAAGAATGTTACACAACCCTCCTGTCGCGGGTGACGCATCGACCGCCAGGCTGGTAAGATGTTGGCCGATCATAAATGCGGCTTGAAAGGGCGAGATACTGCTGATGGCGGATTCCGGCGAGAGCAACTCCTCAGGAAGAATCTCGCGGAGTCCGCGCTCCCGACGATTGCGGGCCTTGTTGCTTCGCTGGCGCCGCTCGCGCCGCGCCGTGCGACGATTTATCGTCCATAATCTTCTGCATGCCGATGATCCCCCGCGAAAAATCGCCCTCGGCGTGGGGATTGGTTTTTTTGTCGCCCTAACGCCTACCGTCGGCCTGCAAATGGTGCTCGTGGTTTTCGGGGCTTGGCTGTTGCGGGCCAATAAAGTCGTGGGCCTGCCGATTGTTTGGATCTCGAATCCCGCGACCGTCGTGCCGATTTTCTATGGCTGCTACCACGTGGGCCGGTTTCTGTTGGGTATCGAAGCGATCGATGAAGCATGGTGGAGCGAACTGGCGCATCCTGAAGGGCAGGGCTGGGTTCGTGCGGCATTCTTCTGGCATCGCTTGATGGATATCGCCACGCCGCTGTGGGTCGGCTCCCTGGTGGTGGCCTGTATTGCGGGATATATCTCGTATTATACGGTGCTTACGCTCGTATCGCGTTACCGGATGCGGAAGTGGGGACAGCTCACGCCTCCTTAAGTACCGCTCGATAAATAACTGTCGCATTTGTGTAGCCATCGTCGCCAGACGGTGTGGGTGAGCGGTGAACCATCCCACGCTCTGGCGAGCTTGGCTACGACACTAATTTTCCGCTCGATGCTAAGCGTTGTCCGCAAATAAGTTACCGATTGCAGTTCAGAAAAGCCCGGCATTTTCAAAATGCCGGGCTTTTAATTCGGCGTGTCAATTCAGGACGCTCACGCCTCATAGCCGCGATTCCGATAAAAGGCGACCGCCTCCGTCCAGGTGTTGAGCGTTTCGGCCAACACGCGACACAGACCCATTTCCCAACAATGTGATTCCAGGTGGTCGAGCAAGTCGGATGCAACGCCCTTTCTTCGCCATTCGGGCGCCACAGTGAGCCATTGGATCGAGCCATGGGCGTTGCCGTCGCTGGCTCGCGTCGCGAGCGCCACGCTGCCCACTAATTCGCCTTGCTCTGGGGCTGAAAAAGCGAGCCACATTTTGTCGGGCGTCCAGCCTTTGGACCAGTCGAACTCTCGGGCGAAGTCGCGTTTCTCCCAAGGTCGGGACTTTTCGTGGCGTTGATAGACGGCGTTGTGGAGTTCCAGCCATGCTTGCATGTCGGACCCAATCTCGAAATTTCGCACAAAGCATTCGCCAGGACCGCCAACTTGCGGAGGACCCTGCAAAGTCCGCCATAATTTGATCACATTTTGCATGATATCACGCACGGCCACATCGGCAGCGAGCGCCAAAAAGAGAATACAGGGTAAAATGCACAGCATATTCCGAAAAAATAACGCCCGTAAATTCGCATCTTAACGAAATATTGATGACAAATAACCATATAGGTGATTGAATTCTTCCATAAATCGGTCATAATCGTTCTTAAATCGTCACGCCAGGGATGGAGTTCGCGTCGGATGGGTAGGACCATGCTTGCTGAAGAACGCCGAAATCGCCTATTGGAACTTGTTAGAGTGCAAGGCTTTGCCTCGCTTCCCGCACTTGCCGGCGCGCTCGAGGTTTCGGAGTCGACCGTACGGCGCGACCTCGACTGCCTGGAAGAGAGCGGCGAGGCGAAACGCACGCATGGCGGCGTATTTTACACCGGCGCCTCGCCAAAACTGCAACATTTTGATAATCGTCAATCAACGCACTGGGAAGAAAAACGCAAAATCGCTCTAGTCGCCAGCGAACTGATTCAAGATGGCGACACCATATTACTCGACGGCGGCAGCACGACGTATGAGTTGGCTAGATTGCTTGTCGGTCGGACGTTGCAAATCGTGACCAACTCCTTGCCGGTGGCCAATCTGTTTGCTTCAGGAGATTCAGCGGAACTGGTTTTTATCGGCGGGTACGTGCAGCCGCGTTTGGGCGTCACGTTGGGGCCTTACGCCAACGGAATGCTGGCCGACTTGAATGTTCGCCGGGCGGCCTTGAGCGTGGCCTCCATCAACCAAGACGGCTACTACAACAGCAACTTGCTCTTGGTGGAAACCGAACGAGCGATGATGAAATCGGCCGATGAAGTGATCGTTTTGGCCGACAGTACGAAGTTCGGGCATCGTAGCCTTTCGCGGCTTTGCCCGCTGGGCGATGTCGATACGCTGGTCGTCGATAACAACATCAGCGAAGACTGGCGAAGCCGACTCTGTGCTTCCGGCGTGCGGCTGCTGGTCGCCGGCGGCAGTGATAATGCAAGCAGTGATAACGCAAGTTAAACAGTTAAACATTGAATACTACAGAAGTCTTATGATAAGCAATTCCACGATTGATCCGGCAACCATCGAACAGATTGTTCGTCAGATCGTGCTCCAACAAACGGGCGACGGCGCTCCCGCCGGGCAGCCGAAACTTTCAGTCAGCATTTCGGCGCGGCATGTGCATTTATCGGACGAACACGTCGAAATTTTGTTCGGCGCCGGCCAAACGCTCACGCAGATGAAACCGCTGTATCAAGATGGGTTTTTCGCGGCCGATCAAACCGTGATGATTGTCGGTCCTCGCAAACGCATGTTGCCCAGCGTGCGGGTGTTGGGCCCCACGCGTTCGTATAGCCAAGTGGAGTTGGCGTTCACCGACGCCATCTCCCTGGGCATTAACGCTCCGGTTCGGCATAGCGGAAAAATCGAGGGAACGCCGGGCTGCGTTCTGGTGGGCCCCCAGGGCGTGGTCGAACTGGAGCAAGGCGTGATTCGCGCCGCTCGGCATGTGCATATGAACCAACAAGACGCCGCCTTTTTTGAAGTCGGGAATGGCGACTTCATGAAGCTGCGGGTGGCTTCGTCCGACTGCACGATGGTGTTTGAAGACCTGCTCGTGCGGGCCGACGAAACCAGCAAGCTGGAAGTTCATATCGATACCGACGAAGGCAACGCCTGCAATCTGGATGCGGCGAGCAAGGTCGAAATTTTCAAACAAGATCCGCCGTGCGCCTGCCAGTCGCATTGACTGGCCCGGCCGGCATTTCATGGCAAATGCAGCGGCGATTATTGTCGTTTATTTTACGTTTCGTTTCAAAATCTCTGAGCGGAGTACAGTTGAACATGGCAAAAAACATGGAAGCCCTGGGAATGATTGAAACCAAAGGTTTCATCACCCTCGTGGAGGCCACCGACGCAATGCTGAAGGCGGCCAATGTGGAATTCATGGGCTGGGATAAAGTCGGCAGCGGCTTGGTTTCGGCCTTCGTCACGGGCGATGTCGCGGCGGTGAAAGCAGCTACCGACGCCGGCGCCAACGCCGCCGGTCGGGTGGGCGAAGTGGTCAGCGTGCAAGTGATTCCCCGTCCGCATGAAGACCTGGGCGTGGCGCTGCCGCCGCCGATCAAAAAGTCGGCCTCGAAGTAACCAATCACCTGCGTCCGCTATTGGCGGAAACCATTTGAAGACACAACGGAGAATACATGATGAACACAGCAATTGGAATGATTGAAACCAAGGGTTTGCTTGGTTTGATTGAAGCCACCGACGCCATGGCCAAGGCGGCCAACGTGCAAATCGTGAAACGCATCGGGATCGGCGGCGCGTATGTCGCGACCGTGGTTCGCGGCGATGTGGGCAGTGTGCGAGCGGCTGTGGAAGCCGGCGCCAACGCCGCCACGCAAGTGGGTGAATTGGTCGGCAGCCACGTGATTCCGCGTCCGGCGGAAGGTTTGGTTGAGGCGTATTTGTCGTAGTCGGTTCGCGGCTTGTAAATCTCGACGGCAAATTAGTCTTGACGGGAAATGGAGAGCGGCCCATCGGCGAAAGGTGTGTCGTATCGCATGGAGGAAAAAAGGTCATGAAGGTATTGGTGGCGAATCTGGGTTCGACAAGCTTCAAGTACCGCTTGTTCGATATGCACGATGAGCGGCAGCTTGCGCGCGGCGGTATCGATCGAATCGGTTCCGCCGAGAGTTGCGTGGCGGTCGAAATCGGCGATCACAAAGTCGAACGAACGGCGCACGCTCCCGATCATGCGGTGGCGGTCCGACTTTGCCTGGACCAGCTCACCGACCCTAAAAACGGCTGCCTTAAAAGTACGCGGGAAGTTTCCGCGATCGGCTTCAAGGCCGTTCACGGGGGGAGCGTCAGCGGTGTGCAAATCGTCACCGACGACGTGCTTGCGGCGATGGAGGAAATGAACGCCGTGGCGCCGGCGCATAATCCGCCGTACATCGCGGCGATGCGTTTACTGCGAGATAAACTTCCCGAAATTCCGCTCGTGGCGGCTTTCGAGACCGGCTTCCACGCCACGATTCAACCCTGCCTTCGGACGTACCCCGTGCCTTACGAATGGGCCGAGGATTTGCACATTCGTCGTTGGGGTTTTCATGGCGCCAGCCACCGTTATATCGCGGAGCGAACGCCGCAACTTGTCGGACGCGGCGATTTACGAGTGGTTTCCTTGCATTTGGGCGGCTCCAACAGTTTGTGCGCCAGCCGCGATGGCAAAAGCGTGGCCACCACGATGGGCATGAGTCCTCAATCGGGGTTGCCGCATAATAATCGGGTGGGAGATTTTGATCCCTTCGCCTTGCCCTTGATCATGAAGGCCACGGGTAAAACGTTGGAACAAACGCTCGACGTGTTGGCTAACCAAAGCGGGCTGTTGGGCCTCAGCGGTCTCAGCGGCGACGTGCGGGATTTGGAGCAAGCCGCCACGGAAGGCAACCAGCGGGCGCAGTTGGCGCTCGATGTGTTTGTTGCGGAAACGCGGCGGCATTTGGGCGGCATGATGGTCGCTCTGGGAGGCGCCGACGCCCTCGTTTTCACCGGCGGCATTGGTGAAAACAGCGTAATGGTGCGCAGAGAGGTTTGTCGGGACTTGGCTGATTTGGGCATTGTTCTCGACGGAGAGGCGAACCAATCGGTGCGTGGCGAAGCCAAGATCAGCGCTGCGAATAGTCGCGCCGAAATTTGGGTCGCGCCCACGAACGAAGAGATTATCGTGGCTCGGCAAACCCGGGCGGCGGTGGACAATGTTTCGGCCGATGGTTGAAAGCCAGAGAACGCCAGGATGGAAATGCCCGTTTGAAACGGTTCAAGGGTTTTGGAGTACGAGAGTATGTTTGTCGCGAAGGTAACTGGAACGCTGATCTCGACTCAAAAAGTCGAAGCGATGGTCGGCTACAAGTTGTTGGTCGTTGAGCCGTATCGTCTCGAACCCAAACAACGCAAACAACTCGTCACCACGGGCCGCACGTTCGTGGCGGTCGATACGCTCGGCGCCGGCAAGGGCGAATTTGTTTTGTTGACGCAAGGCTCGAGCGCCCGGCTCACGCCAGAAACGAAAAACTTGCCCATCGACGCCGTCGTCGTCGGCATTGTCGACCAAGTACATATTGACGACGGTTGCGTATTCGACCGCGAATCAGCACAAGAATAAATACTGCGAATCAGCCTCAGAATAATTACTGCGAATAACTGAAAAACTACAGGGAACATCCATGCAAATCAATGAATCAGTGATCCGCGATGTCGTGGCGCAGGTGTTGGCGGAAGTCGGTCATGCTCCGGCGGTTCACACGGGCGGCGGTTTTGCAGGACGCCACGGCGTGTTTGATTGCCCACAAGAGGCCGTAGCCGCCGCGCGGGAAGCGTTCGAGCAGCTTTCCGAACGCACGATGGAAGAACGCCGCCAAATCATCGCGCATATTCGCCGCATCGCCATCGACCAGCAAGTGGAGCTGGGCACGATGGAAATGGAGGAAACCAAGATCGGCCGCTTGCAGCACAAAATCGAAAAACTCAAAACGCTGGGCGAGAAAGCGCCGGGCGTTGAGTTCATGCGCAGCGAAGTCTTTAGCGGCGATCATGGCCTGGCCGTGATTGAACATGCACCGTTCGGCGTGATCGGCGCCATCACGCCCGTCACGCATTCGTTGCCCACCATTACCGGCAACGCGGTGAGCATGATTGCCGGCGGCAATACGTTGGTGGTCAATCCTCACCCCAGCGGAAAACGCGTGGCGGCGGAGGGCGTGCGGCGTTACAACGAAGCCATTCACCACGACCTCGGCATCGACAATTTAATCTGCGTGATTGCCGAACCGACCTTGGAATCGGCCGACGCCCTATTCAAGCATCGCGATATCGCGTTGATCTGCGTGACCGGCGGTCCCTTTGTGGCCCGCGCCGCGTTGAACAGCGGCAAACGCGCGATTGTCGCCGGACCAGGAAACCCGCCGGTGGTGGTCGATGAAACCGCCGACCTCGACAACGCCGCTCGTTGCATCATTCAAGGCGCCGCGTACGACAACAACCTGCTTTGCATCGCCGAAAAAGAAGTGTTCGTCGTCGACTCGGTGTTCGACCAGATGATGTCGGCCATGGAACGCGCCGGCGCCGTGCGGCTGAACGCTCGCGAAGTCGACCAACTCACGCGAAACGCCATCGTTCAAGTGGGCGAAGGCGAACACAAACACGACGCCGCATCCAAGGAATTTCTCGGCCAGGACGCCGCCGTGTTGGCCCGCGCCGCCGGGAAAAACATCTCGGCCGACGTGGAGTTGATTTTTGGCGAAACCGATGAATTCAATCCGTTCGTGCCCGTCGAACAGATGATGCCGTTCGTGCCTTTTGTGCGCGTCGGCTGCGTGGACGAAGGCATCGCGAAGGCCCGCCATTACGAACACGGCTTCCGCCACACGAGCATCCTCCATTCCCACAACGTGCGAAACATGACCAAGATGGGCCGCGTGATGGACACCACGCTGTTCGTCAAGAATGGACCCTGCATGGCGGCGCTCGGCTTGGGCGGCGAAGGCTATATTTCGTTTTCGATCGCCGGCCCAACGGGCGAAGGCGTCACCACGCCGCTAACCTTCACTCGCGAACGGCGTTGCTCGTTGATCGACGACCTCTGCGTGCTCGGCAAGCGGGGCGTGTAGAAAAAAGGCGGCGCTCGGAAGCGACGGAGAATCAAAATGCAAAAAGCGTTGGTGGTGGGAACCGCGGTGGCAACGGTCAAACACGCCTCGATGGAAGGGCGAAAACTGTTGTTGGTGCAGCCCCAAATGGCCGACGGCGAAACACCCGACGGCCACGTGCTGCTGGCCGTTGACGTGATCGGCGCCGGCCGGGGAGAAAACGTAATGATCACCAGCGACGGACGCGAAGCCCGCGCTTACCTGCAAGCCGACGCCACGCCCGTTCGCTGGACCGTAATTGGAATTTGTGATTGATGGACGCCGTATTAAATAGGCGCTGCAACTAATGGACGCTGTATTTGATGGACGCTGACCTCCAACGCATTGTGAACCTCGTCGTCGAGCGTTTGCGCGCCGTGGAGACGCCCACATTGGAGACGCCCACCTTTGAAATATCGCGGAACGTCGTGACACTGGCCGATGTCGAAGGCCGTCTGGAAAATATCGAAGTGGTGCAAGTCGCCAAGCGGGCTGTCGTCACACCGGCCGTGCGAGATGTGCTCCACGACAAAAAAATAAAGCTGGCGTATGGAAGTGAAACTTCGCCCGCGGGCGGCATCGCGAAAAACGCGGCTGCGAAAAGTTCCGGTGCGAAAAACTAACAGCCCACGTTACTGCTCGCGATTGCCGAAACAAAAATCAGCCCGGCGCTGGCCGCCGCTTGCTTGCCAAACGCTGGCGGAGCGGTTGTGCTGGGAGAGAATAAATCGTTGGCGGAGGTTGTGCGGGAGTTATCGGAACAACTGCGAAACGGTGCAGCGCGAGTGGTGCTGCTCACCGAACAGCCGCACGCGGCGGTTTGTTGGGCCAATCGGCATAGCCATGTATGCGCCGCGGCGGTGAGTCAAAGAGCGGAGCTGGATAGCGCGAAGCGAAGCCTGGATATCAACTGGTTGGTTTTGAATCCTGAAGCGTTGTCGGTGTATTTGTTACGCACGATCATCCAACGATTTTCCGCTGGTTAAGTTGGCTCCGTTGGAGTGTACGCTTTTGCGTGCCTTTGCCGGCCGATCTTTATTTCAAGAAAGGAGTACAACGAATGCGAATCGCCGAAGTGATTGGCGCCGTGACGCTCTGCCGTTGCCATCCTTCGTTCCAAGGAGCCACGCTCAAACTGATTCGTCCGCTGACGCTGGAAGATTTGCGAAAAGATCGTCATTCGTCCGACGGCGAGATGGTCGTCTGGGATGTAACCGGCGCTGGACTAGGCGACCGCATCGCACTCAGTGAAGGCGGCGAAGCGGCCCAGCCGTTTCGTCCTGACATGAAGCCGGTCGACGCATACGCCGCGGCGTTGTTGGATCAAATCAATTTGGACTAAGGCGACACAACCGGTGTCGTATTAAATAAACACAAACCTAACCGCCAAGAAAAAATCTTGGCTTACCTTTTACATCAGGAAACGCTTGCTATGGTCAACGCACACAAGATCAAACAAGATATGTGTGAGATCGGTCGTCGAATTTACGCCAAGGGTTTTGCCGCCGCCAACGACGGCAATATCACGGTTCGAATCAGCGAAAACGAAGTGCTTTGCACACCCACGATGCACTCCAAGGGTTTCCTGAAAGTCGACGACATTTCCACCGTCGACATGACCGGAAAGCAGATTGCCGGTCGCAAGAAACGCTCCAGCGAAGCGTTGTTGCACCTGGAAATCTACAAACAACGCGACGATGTGAAGAGCATTGTGCATTGCCATCCGCCGCATGCCACGGCTTTTGCCGTCGCTCGCGAACCGATTCCCCAATGCGTGCTGCCGGAAGTGGAGGTTTTTCTGGGCGATGTGCCGATCACCAAATACGAAACGCCCGGCGGGCAGGCCTTTGCCGACACCATTCGGCCGTATGTGAATAAGACCAACGTCATTATTCTGGCCAACCACGGCACGGTCAGCTATGGCGAAAGCGTCGAACGCGCCTACTGGTGGACCGAAATTCTCGACGCCTACTGCCGCATTCTGATGCTCGCCAAAAGTCTAGGACGCGTCCATTACTTTACCGAAGAGAAGCAACGCGAACTGCTGGATCTGAAAGATAAGTGGGGCTTCTCCGACCCTCGTAATACGAAAGAGTACGAGAACTGCGATATCTGCGCCAACGATATTTTCCGCGACACGTGGAGCGAAGCAGGCGTCGAGCAAAAAGCGTTCGACGCGCCGCCCTCCATGCGTCCCGGTGTTTCAAAGCCAGCGGGCAACGGCTCTGTTTCAAGCAACGGTAACGATCAAGAAGCCCTGATTCAAGCCATCACGCAACGCGTGGTGGAAGCGCTGGCCCAACGTTCGTAAAGCGGATTTTTCAAACATGTGTAGCTGGCGACCTGCCAAGGAATATAGAAGTGGTGCGGCAGTTTGCTCAGGAAATTGGTTGTGTAACATTCTTTCTGTAAAAACACAGAGGCAGTCCGGCGTAGCGTAGCGAAGCCGGGCTGCCTCTGGTAGGCCGCTTGAAAAGAGTGGGCCAAGTTGATCTTCTTCTCGCGGAACGTTACCTATGCGAAAGGAG
>JAJRWU010000068.1 GCA_024276655.1 Planctomycetota bacterium | reverse complement strand
TCCGAACCGCATCGAAAGATTTAAGTCGTTTGTATGCAGCGTATTACGTTTCCGAACTACTGAAAGAATTAACCGAGGAAGCCGACCCGCAGCACGACTTGTACGACGTTGCCGAAGCCGCCATTAGGGCGCTCGACAGCGGCGCGGCGCCGGCGCGGCAGGTGGTGCGGTTTGAAATGGCGGCATTGCGTATTCTGGGGCATATGCCCCAGTGCAATGTCTGCGTGGAATGCGGCAAAGATGTCTTTGCCGAAGCGGAAAATAATGGCGGTGAAAAAAAACGCATCGCGTTTGGGCAGGTTGCCGGCGGGGTGTTGTGCAAGCGGTGTCGGATTGGGCAGCGTAAAGTTGTGTTAGTGACTCCAAACGTGGTTAAGTCGATGCGGGTTTTTGCCGATGCAGAGTCGGACCAGTGGCGTGATTTGAACACCGACTCACAAACAATGGGGGAGCTGCGCGGTGTGTTGAATTACTATTTCGCGGCGCTGTTGGGGCGTCGCCCTAGAATGCAGCCTTATTTGAATGCGTTATATACTGCGCACGGTTGAAAATGGCACATTTTCGTGTAACGGCAAGCCGAAGGCGACTGCGTTTCTGTCTTGCCCGAGCGCGTGGGCTCAAAACGCAGTCGCCTTCGGCTTGCCGTTAAACGAGCCAATGCTAGAGGTGAGCAGTATAGTGAGTGGATCCTCGAACGGGATGAGTCATTGAACAGGACAAGTCATTCATGGGACAAGGACGTCCGAGCATGCGAGTTGTGATTCCAAAATTCATTCGTCGCAAAGGGAGCATTCTCGGGCTGGCGCTTTTGGGCGGCGTTGTTCTGAGCGGTTGCTCCACCTTTTCCGGCGGGCGTTTGGGCGGCGTGGAGCCAAAGTCAGCCAATAACGCGTTGTCCAATAGCTCTGGCGATGTTCGGCGCGTGGGGTACGACGAAGAAGTTGCCGAAGAAGACGCCGGCTTTCAAATGTCCGATCTGACGCCGTCGGCCATTGCCGAAAACGCCAAGGGAACTTTCGCCCGACTGTCGGGCAAGCCATCGAACGAAGACTTGGCCCAAGGCTTGAAGGAAGAAGCGGAAGGCGAGTATTTGGCAGCGACCAAAGCGACCGGCGCCGAGCGGACGCAACTGTTTCGAGCTGCCGCCAAAAAATTCGCCTCGGCCGCCGCCCGCAAGCCGGAATCGTCTCTGGAGGAAGAAGCGTTGTTTCTTTCGGGCGAATCCTTTTTCTTTGGAGATCATTACTGGAAGGCCAACGAGCAGTTTGAGAAGCTGATCGCGGCGTATCCAAACACGCGGTATCTGGACACCGCCGAAACGCGGCGTTTAGCCATCGCCCACTACTGGCTGGAAGTGCATCGCGCTGATCCGCAGTCGATCTTCACTTTTAATCTGATCGATGAAGAACGCCCCACCCGAGACACCTTCGGACACTCCTTGCGGGTGTTCGACAAAATTCGCCTGGAAGATCCCACCGGTCGTCTGGCGGACGACGCCACCTTGGCGGCGGCGAACGCGCATTTCCTCGCCGGCGACTACCTCAAGGCAGATAGCTTTTACACCGACCTTCGGCGAGCGTTCCCGTCGAGCGAACACCAGTTTGTTGCTCATTTCATGGGCGCCAAGGCGAAATTGCTCAGTTATCGAGGGGCCGACTATGGCGGCGACCTCCTCGAAGAAGCTGAAAAACTCTTCAAAACGATGCGCACGCAATTCCCGATGGAATCGGAAAAACGCCGCAAGGAAATTGAAAAGGCCCACGCCGAAGTTCGCCGAGAAAAGGCGGAGCGGGTCTGGCGAACGTCTCAGTTTTACTACAACCGGCAGGAATACGGCGCGGCGCGTTTCTCCTATCAAGAAATCATCGACGACTATCCCGGAACGCCACACGCGCAACGCGCCCAGCAACGTTTAGACGAAATCGCCGCCAAACCCGACGTACCGCCGCAACGCTTGAAATGGCTGGTGGACCTCTTTCCTTCCGAGCAAGATGAAATACCTGCAATCGCTAACCAACCTCTGGCCGATCATCAACATTGAGCCGCGACGCCGTCTGCTGACGGCGCGCCGAATGTTCGCGTGGTTTTTTGCACTGGCGGCTTGCTGGGCGGTGTCGGGATGCGCCGGCTATCAAATTGGCGCCCGGTCTTTGTACCGGCCCGACATCCAAACCGTGTATGTTCCCGTTTTTGTTTCCGACGCCTTTCGCCGCAACGTGGGTGAGTTGCTGACCGAAGCGGTGGTCAAGGAAATCGAACTGAAAACGCCCTATAAGGTTGTCTCTTCGCAAAACGCCGACAGCGTGCTCACCGGCCGAATTACCTCGATACGAAAACGAGTGGTCGGTGAAAATATCAACGACGACCCGCGAGAACTTGAGTTGAGTTGGCAGGTGCAGATCAACTGGACCGACCGCCGCGGCCAAACGATCACCCAATATCAAACGCCTTTCTCACCGCTGGCCTTGGAAGTTGGGCAAACGGCCACCTTTGTGCCGGAGGCCGGGCAATCGTTCGCAACGACCGAACTGGAGTCGATCCAACGCCTGGCGCGGCAGATTGTCGGCCGCATGGAATTGTCCAGCCTGTAGGATTTGGCCAATCACGATTCCGTGTTTTTCAGATGCCGGCAAAGCCAAAAGTGAAACGCTCGCGCGGCGTCGGAAACACGACCAGCGGCTCCGGCTCGATGTTTACTTCCCGCCGACAATACGGTTCACGGCGTCGAGAATGGCCATCACGGTGGCTTCGACGGTGTCGGTCGAGACGCCCCGCGCCCGGTGGATTTGGCCGTTGTGCTCGACTTCCAAGGTAACTTCGCCCAGGGCGTCGTGCCCCAGCGTGGCGCTGCGCACGCGGTAATCCTTGCAGATCAGCTTCACGCCCGTGATCTGTTCGGTGGCCAGGAAGGCGGCGTCGATCAGGCCATCACCCTCCGACGTCTCCTGCGTGATTTCCTCCTCGCCCCGGCGGAGCGTTATTTTCACGCGCGGCGGGCTGCCGCTGGATGACGTGGCCTCGAAGCGAACCAGCGACCATTCCTCGTCGGGCGTGTTGTGCAGTTGTTGCTGAACGAGGGCCACGATATCGCCGTCGTAGATTTCTTTTTTTCGGTCGGCCAACTCCTTGAACCGCTCGAACACCGAACGCAACTGCTCGCCGGTGAGTTGGAAGCCCAGCGATTTCGCCCGGTCGGCCAAGGCGGCGCGGCCGCTATGTTTTCCCAACACCAGATCGGTCTTGGCGAAGCCGACGTCTTCGGGCCGCATGATTTCGTACGTCGTGCGCTCCTTGAGCATGCCGTCTTGATGGATGCCCGCTTCATGCGCGAATGCGTTGCGGCCCACAATGGCCTTATTGCGTTGCACCTGCATGCCGGTGATTGCGGAAACCAGGCGACTGGTCGGCGCCAGCCGTTTGGTGTTGATGCCGGTTTCGTACGGGTAATAATCGCTACGGGTGTGGATCGCCATCACAATTTCCTCCAACGCACAATTGCCCGCGCGTTCGCCAATGCCGTTGATCGTGCATTCGATCTGGCCGGCGCCCGCCTCCAACGCAGCCAAACTGTTCGCGACCGCCAGCCCCAAATCGTTATGGCAATGCACGCTAATCACGGTTTGGTCGATGTTCGGCACGCGGTTGATGAGCATTTCGATCACCTTGCCCATTTGCGCGGGCGTGGCGTAGCCGACGGTGTCGGGAATGTTGACCGTGGCGGCGCCGGCGGCAATGGCCGCTTCGACAACTTCACAAAGGAAATCGGCTTCGGTGCGGGCGGCGTCTTCGGGAGAGAACTCGACATCGTCGCAATAACTCACGGCGCGTTGCACGCCCGCCACCGCCCGGCCGATAATTTCTTCCCGCGTCATCTTCAACTTGAATTCGCGGTGAATGGCGCTGGTGGCCAAAAAGACATGAATGCGAGGATCTTGCGCGCCTTTGACCGCCTCCCACGCACGGTCGATATCGCGGTCGTTGCAGCGAGCCAGTCCACAGATGGCGGCGC
The DNA here is from genome assembly GCA_024276655.1 of Planctomycetota bacterium. Classification (GTDB taxonomy): domain Bacteria; phylum Planctomycetota; class Planctomycetia; order Pirellulales; family Pirellulaceae; genus SZUA-33. The sequence goes on along the minus strand of JAJRWU010000068.1, from coordinate 98,798 downwards.
CGCGAAAGTTATTCGCAATTTCCCGCACGGCTTCAAAATCGCCCGGCGAAGCGATGGGAAAACCGGCTTCGATGATGTCGACTCCCAGCGTGAGCAACGCCTGGGCGACCTCCAACTTCTCCGGCAGGTTCATGCTCGCTCCGGGCGATTGCTCGCCGTCGCGGAGCGTGGTGTCGAATATACGTATTTGTTTGCGATCCGCCATTGTGCGGGTTCCTTGTTCAAGATCGTGAAAACGGTTGCTGTACTACGCAGTCGGTAGGCCGGCCCTTGGCCGGCCGGTAAGCAACAGGCTTGATCTTGAAGGGCCGCGCCGCGGGCGGCGGCGCGGACTGCATTGTGGTTTGGCCGAAGCCATGTTCACTCTCCATAAAAAAACCCCGAAAGCCAAGTGGCTCCGGGGTATAGCTGACCAACATTTGTATCAACAACGCCCCTACGGCCTGACGGCGGAAAGTCCGCCGGTTGCAAGCAAAAGTAGTAGGGCGAGGTTGTTCATGACTTTTCCGGGGCGATCTTCCGTTTTTCGGGCCGATTTTCGGGCCGTTCTTCCGTTTTTCGGGCGGCAAATGCAGCCGCCTTCAATAACTGTACTCTACTGGAGCTTTTTCGGTCGGTCAAGGTTCAGATCTTTGACGTATTTCGGAATCCTCGTTCAAGATACCGCCGGTGCGGAGTCGCGCCGCCCAGAAGATAAGCGGCCGTGATTATTCGAAAACAGTGAAGAACTCCGACAACAATCGCATCTAAAGGATTGATGTCAGGCAAAAGTAGCGACGGCCAACAGGCGTCGTCATTCAGGCGGTTTTTCTGAAAAAGGAGAGTTTCCAATGTTTATCAAATTACTTGCTGTCGTGGCTGCGTCGGTGGGGCTGATTTTGGTCGCCGGAAGTTCACCGGCTGCGAACCCAACCTGTTGCATGAAGCGGGCCTACTGCTGCTCGGTTAAAGCACGCTGCTGTGATGGAAACGCCGCAATCGAAAAGACAGTTGCCATGGCAACTGCAAATGCCAGCGATGACGTCGCGATGCCCACCTGCTGCATGAAACGCGCCTATTGCTGCACGGAGAACCGAAGTTGCTGCTCAAAAGCCTCCACTCAGAACACGCCGGATGCGAAAGCCGTGAAAGCGAACGACGTTGCCAGTAACGAAGCCGCAATGCCCACCTGCTGCATGAAACGCGCCTATTGCTGCACGGAGAACCGAAGCTGCTGTGGTTCGGCTGCGACTAGCGGATAACGCCGGAATGTCTTGGACGAGGAGCATGTCTGAGGTTGTTTTTTTCGGGCGATACGTCAATTTGGTTGTCGTGTCGCCCGCTGGCGTTTCTTGCCTGCCTTGAGCCTGAATCCTGCTATTCGCCTGCTGCTCCACGATAGGCCGCCGAAAAGCAAATCAGCTTTCTCGTACTGCGTTGGGCTCCAGGGTGGTAAGATTGTTGAGTAGGCAACGCTTGCAGTGGCGGATTTCCACCACTGCGGGCCCTCCATTCGCAACAGGGGCGATGGCAACAGGCGCCCCTTCCCCACTATTTGCTCGATCTGATCCTCCAGTGGAATGAAACGAAAACGTCATCCGGGAAATCGCCCTCCAGACGGGCAACCTTCGCAGCCACGGACCGAGCGCGGTTCGAAGCGGAGCCGAATCAGCTTTATCGTGTTGCTCGTGGTATTAGCGCTCGGGCTGTTGCTTGTCGGGCGATATCGGGCTGACGCCCCCAATGCGTTCGGGCGTTGGAGAATCTCCCAGCGTCGGTTGGTCGACGCCCAATGGTGGCTTGAGTGGGCGCAGCGGCTTGACCCGAACAACGCGGAAACGGAGTTTCTATTCGCCCGGGTCGCCCGACGAAAGGGCGAGATGGCCGAGGTCCGTGAGCATCTGGCGCGGGCGGCGGAGCTTCAATATCCGTTGGCCAGGGTTGAAAAGGAACAATGGTTGGCCATGGCCCAGTCTGGGCAACTGCGGGAGGCCGAACAGCACTTAGCTTCGCTACTGTCCGAAAACCAAGGCGATGGCGCGGAAGTCTGCGAAGCCTTCGTGATTGGGTTGCTTCGCCATCGCAGGTTTGAAACGGCGCGAGAGCTGTTGCGCGTGTGGTCGGCCGATCTTCCCCACGATCCTCAGCCCTTCTTTTATTTGGGGGCAATCGAGCAAGACCAGAAAAATTGGGATAAAGCGATTGGGTTCTACGAGAAGGCTCTGCAGGAGGATTCCAAGCGGGGCGATATCAGCATAGCGATCGCGAAGTGCTATCTAGAAAAAAAACAGCCTACTCAAGCGTTGGAACACTACCGGGCGGCAGCCATGCCAGACGGCGAGCAGCGAGTTCCCGCCTTGGTGGGGCAAGCACATTGCTTGCGCGAGTTGGGGAAATCGGCGGAGGCTCGTGCGCCGCTCCAACAGGCGTTGGCGATCGACGCCGACGATTCGGCGGCAAACTTCGAGATTGCACAGGTGGAATTAGAAGCGGCTGAGTTTGCTTCCGCGATCAACCGGCTGGCGCCCCTGGTGGACCGTGAACCGCGAAACCACGACGCCCGATTCGCCTACGCGGTTGCGCTGCGCGGCACGGGAAAAGCCGTCGACGCGGCCAAGCAATTTGAAATCGTTTCACGGGCGCGTAAACAACTCACCAAGGCGACGAACTTGGCGGAGCAAATGGAATCGCCCGACGACGTCGAAGCCCGGCATGACATTGGCGCCATTTTCCTAGAATATGGCGATCCCGAGGAAGGGCTCCAGTGGCTTACCAGTGTGTTTAACTACGACCCCAACTACAAACCGACCCACAGAGTCTTGGCCGATTTCTACGCCGCCAAGCAAACCCAAAGCCCACAATGCGCCGCCCTTGCCAAACACCATCGTGCGATGAGCCAGGAATAGAGTTCCATCGAATGCCGCTGCAAAAACGAAACCCGCTGCACAAACGAAAGCCGCTGTCGCGAATACCGGCGATTTTTCTGCTCACGATCGCGGCATGCCTCGGTTGTCATAAAACACAGGCCCCCGCAAAAAAAGAAGAAAACAAGGCCACGGCCGTCCAGCCAGAAAAGATTTTGTTCCTCGACAAGACGAAAAAATCCGGTGTTTCGTTTCAGTTCACCTCTGGCCGGCAAGCAGACCATAATTCCATTTTGGAATGGCTGGGCGGAGGCGTCGCGATTCTTGACTACGACAACGACCGCCAGCCCGATCTTCTCTTCGCCGGCGGCGGCGATTTTCACGACAAAAAAATCGTTGGCGCGGCCTGCCAATTGTTTCGCCACCAGGATTCCTGGAGCTACCAGAATGTTTCTAGCTGGGCGCTCAGAGTCGACTTCTCCCACTACAACCACGGATGCCAGGCGGCTGATTACGACAACGACGGCTTCACCGACGTGCTCGTCACCGGCTACGGCGGTCTGATACTGCTCCACAACCAAGGCGACGGAACGTTTGTCGAAACCCAGCGAGAATCGCGGCTCGACGACGCCTCTTGGAGCACCAGCGCGGCGTGGGCCGACTTCAACGCGGACGGAAACCTCGATGTTTACATAGCACATTATGTGAATTGGTCTTTCGAGAACCACCCGCTCTGCAAGGGATTCGGCAAGCCGGACGTCTGCCCTCCCAAGCGGTTTGATCCCCTGCCCGATACGCTTTATTTCAGCAACGGCGCTGGCGAATTCCAGGATGTTTCCGAGGCAGTCGGCCTGCGTAAAGATGGCAAGGGTTTGGGTGTTGTGGCGGCCGATCTCGACCAAGACCAAGATATCGACATTTACGTCGCCAACGACACCACCGACAATTTCCTCTACCTGAATGAGGGAGATGGGGTCTTCAAGGAAGTGGGTGTTGTTGCGGGCGTGTCGGGAGACGATGTCGGCATCGCCAATGGAAGCATGGGCGTCGACGTATGCGACTTCAATCAAGACGGTCAACTCGACCTCTGGGTGGCGAACTACGCGGAGGAGCCCTTCGCCCTTTATCGAAGTTTCGGCGGCGGGCAGTTCCAACATGTGAGCAAGTCGACCGGCATCAATGCATTGAACGGGCTGTTCGTGGGGTTTGGCACCGCATTCGCCGACTTTGATCTCGACGGAGACCAAGACGTCGTCGTCGCGAATGGGCATGTCATGAAATATCCTCCCACCACCAACATGGAGCAAATCCCCTTGCTGTTGCGCAACGACAACGGCCGGCGTTTCGAACGCGCCGTATTCGAGGAAGGAAATTATTTTGCGCGAGCGCATCTGGGGCGAGGGTTGGCGGCAGCCGACCTTGACCACGACGGCGACATCGATCTAGTCGTTTCCCACTTGCATGAGCCGGCTGCGCTGCTCAGCAACGGCGCCCCGGCCGGCGGCCAATGGTTTCGCGTGCGGCTTATCGGCAGGAGCAGTAATCGGGATGCTGTCGGCGCCAAGTTGGTTTTGCACACATCCTTGGGCGACCAACTGCGAACCGTGAAGGGCGGCGGGAGTTATTTGTCGCAATCCGATTTGCGAGCACACTGGGGAGTCGCCCAGGGAGTGGTTGTCAGCGGTCTCACCGTTACGTGGCCAAGCGGTGTGCAGCAGAAGTTGGATCCGCCATCGCGCAACACCACAACTATTCTGTTGGAGCCGCGGCGCAACGCCAGGCGAAAGTGACCAGGACCTCCCGCTCGCCTAAAAGCCCGGCATTTTGAAGATCCAGGACGGAAGACAGGGCTCTGCTAGCGAGCACCCCGAGCGCCGCTCCAGGGTCGGAAACAAACGCCGGGGGCGACTCAACCTCGGCCTCTTCCAGCTCTTCCAGCTTGCTTTTGGCCTAATGCGAAAAACGCAATCCAGAAATACTGCCTTTAGTCCATCATTATTCACTAAACCCGGCACGCCCAAACGCAACGTTGCGCTGAACCAGCACTGTCTGGAAAGATTCGTGGCAGGGCAACGAACGGTTGCCAAAAAATGAACCCTTCCGGCCCGGTGTGCGTACCCCAAAATAGTGGAGTAGCCATCTGTTCGGCTGGTGCTCGCAAGCTATGCTGGAAGTATGGCCAGCGTACATTTGGAATGAGAACTCACGGAATCGTAAAAAGGTGTGTGCGGTGGTTCGTCTGTCGCCGGTTTCCCGAATGACTCTTGCAGCGCCGGCGGCTGGCGTTCTGGCCACCGCTTTTTTCTTGCTGCTTCCGGCCATGGCGGCGGCTTCCTGTGGCGATTATCTGGAGCATTCGAGTCGCGTTCCTCTGTTGACGAACTCAGGACAAGAGCAACCGCCTTCGTGCGAAGAATCGCCGCCGGCGCCCGCTTCGGACGCCGTCGTGTTGCTGTCCGTGGAGCGAAGCCCCGATTCGGCGATTGGTTTTGCAGCGACCGCCGGTTCCAGCGGAACGCGGGGCCAAGTCCGCCTGGCTGTTTTTCTTTGTCCCGCTTTTCTGGCCAAGGGCCGTATCGAACGTCCTCCGCGCGAAGCATGAGCAATTTCTCGGCGGCGTCGCCGTGCTTGCCCACCAGCTTTGTATTCCTAACGATACGCGCCTGCTGGCAGGGCGGCTTTGACGAAAGATCGTATGCGTCGGTTTGACGTGAGCGGTCTTCGCATCGGCGACGTCTTTCTCGCTTTGCGTTGTTCGTTGCGTCGGTCGGTTGCTTGGTTGGCAACGGTGGGCGTTATGGAGTTCCACGATGGCGACCTCTCCTGCTCCGGCGCGCAAGTACGTGCGCTCCGTTAGTCCTCGCTTGCGTCGTTTGTTGTATTTCGTTTTTGGACTGGCGGCGCTGCTGGGCGCGAATTCGGTCTATTTGGCGTTGGTCACCTTCCAGGAATGGTGGACCGGCCAAACGTACCAGAACTACTTTTACCAGTGCATGTTTCTGGGGCATCTGACCATCGGCTTGGTATTCCTGGCGCCCTTTTTGGTGTTTGGCGTACTGCACATGTTGGCTTCGTGGAACCGGCGCAACCGGCGTGCGGTGCGGATCGGCTACGCGTTGTTCATCGTGTGCATTGTGCTACTGGCTTCGGGATTATTGCTGATGCGCGTCGGCGCGTTCGACATCAAGGAGCCGCTTACGCGATCGGTCATCTATTGGTTGCATGTGCTCAGCCCGCTGGCCGCGATTTGGCTGTATTGGCTGCATCGGCTGGCGGGGCCGAAACTCAAATGGCGCGTGGGTTTGGGCTATGCGAGCGTGGTCACGGTTGTGGTGGGCTTGTTGATTGTGTTCCTTTCGCAAGACCCTCGCCAGTGGAATGTCGAGGGTTCGCCGGAGGGCGCCAAGTATTTTGAGCCCTCGTTGGCCAGAACCGCCAGCGGAAATTTCATCAGTGCGCGGGCCTTGATGAATGAAAAGTATTGCCTCAAGTGCCACGAAGATTCTTACAAAGGTTGGTTCCACAGCGCACATCGCTTCGCGTCCTTCAACAACCCGGCTTATTTGGTCAGCGTGCGGGAAGCGCGCGCGGTGGCCTTGAAACGCGATGGCAGCATTCGGGCGGCGCGTTGGTGCGCCGGTTGCCACGACCCCGCGCCGTTTTTTACCGGCGCCTTCGATGATGAACATTTCGATGACGTGAACGATCCCACGGCGCACGCCGGCATCACTTGCACGGCGTGCCACGCCATTACGCATGTGAACAGCACGCGCGGCAACGCCGACTACACCATCGAAGAGCCGCTGCAATATCCTTTTACTTATAGCGATAACCCGATTCTGCAATTCATCAACCAACAGTTGGTCAAGGCCAAGCCGGCCTTCCATAAAAAAACATTTCTCAAACCATTTCATAAAACTGCTGAGTTCTGTTCGGCTTGCCATAAAGTGCATCTGCCCAAGGCGCTCACCGCCTACAAAGACTTTCTCCGCGCGCAAAACCATTACGATTCGTACCTGTTGAGCGGTGTTTCGGGCCACGGCGCGCGGAGCTTTTATTATCCTGAGGTGGCGGAAACCGATTGCAACAAATGCCACATGCCGCTCCAGTCCTCAAACGATTTCAGCGCGCAGCATTTTTACGGCGCCAAGGAATTAAGCATTCACGACCACCTCTTTCCCTCGGCCAACACGCCGATCGGTTATTTCAACCATTGGCCCGATGTCGTGAAGGCGCATCAAGATTTTGAAAAAGGCGTGATGCGCGTCGATATTTTCGGCCTCAAGGAAGGCGGCGCGGTCGATGGCAAACTGCTCGCGCCGCTGCGCCCCATCACGCCGGCGCTCCAACCGGGCCGCGCGTATCTGCTCGAATCCGTGATCAGAACGCTCAAAATGGGGCACCATTTCACGCAAGGCACCACCGATTCCAATGAAATCTGGCTGGAGGCGACCGTCTTCTCCGGCGACCCCAACAACGGCGGGCGGGTGATAGCGCATAGCGGCCATCTTGATCAGCGCGGCGCGGTCGACCCGGCTGCGCACTTCGTGAATACGTTTATGTTGGACCGCCACGGAAACAGGATCGACCGACGTAATGCGGCCGATATTTTCACGCCGCTTTACAGCCATCAAATTCCACCCGGCGCCGGGCAGGTGGCGCACTACCAACTCGTCGTGCCGCCCGATGCAACCCAGCCGCTGACGGTTCGCGTCAGGCTGCTGTACCGCAAGTTCGATCAAACGTTTATGAATATTATCGCGCAGCGCGCCCGGCCGGGAGATCTTCCACTGCGAGGCAAAATCGTCGACGGCGAATACGTGAACGAACTGCCGATCATGACCATGGCCGAAGACGAAATCACGTTTCCCATCGCTGGCGGGGTGGAAACCAAAAAAAACCAGCGGGAAACGCCCATCGCCTGGCAACGTTGGAACGATTACGGCATCGGTTTGTTGCTCAAGGGCAAGGCGGAATTGCGGCAAGCGGAGGAAGCATTCCAAGAAGTGGAAAAGTTGGGTCGCTACGATGGGCCCTTGAATCTGGCCCGTGTCTATTTCCGCGAAGGCCGGCTCGACGACGCCACCGCCGCGCTGGCCCGCGCCGCGGCCCATAAAAATCCGCCAGCGCCCGCCTGGACGCTCTCCTGGCTCAGCGGCGTGGTCAACCGGCAGCAGGGCTATTTGCGCGAGGCCGAAAAAAACTTTCGCAGCGTGCTGGAAGATCGCACGCCGGAAATGATTCGCCGAAAGTTCGATTTCAGCAAGGACTATGTCGTTATCAATCTGCTCGGCGTCACGTTGTTCGATCGCGCCAAACAGGTCCGCACCGCGGCGCGCGAGCAAGAACGCAAGGCGTTGCTGCAAGCGGCGGTAAAACAGTTCCACCGCACCCTGGAGTTAGACGCGGAGAATCTCACGGCGCACTACAACCTGCAACTCTTGTATGGACAGTTGGATGAGCAGGATTTGGCCAAAAAACATGGCGAACTGCACCAGCGTTACAAACCCGACGACACCGCCGCCGGGCAGGCCGTTGCTATCGCTCGCCGGCAGTACCCCGAAGCCAATCACGCCGCCGAAGCGGTCGTGATCTACCAACTCTCCACGTCCGCCATTCCCGCGACGGCCCTGGAGCTGGCGGCCGAATCTGATCAAGAATCGTCAGCCCACGGTGAGAAACAATAATGAACGAAACCACAAAGAAAAAAACGAACGAACAAGGCGACTCCCAACAAGACGCCCCGCAGCAAGACGACGCCGTGATCGGCATAGCGCTGAAGTGGTCGTTGGTGGTGATACTTATTTTGGCGGTGCTTGGCGGCGGAATGGCCTATTGGTTCAGCAGCCATCGAGAGGAGGTCGTGCTGAAGGAAACCGAAAACGTATTGCCGCAAGTGCGGGAACAAACGCCGCTGGCCATTCCCGTGCTGCCGTTTCGAGATATCACCACCGAAGCGGGAATCGCCTGGCGGCATGTCAACGGCGCCGCCGGCGCGAAACTGTTGCCGGAAACCATGGGCGGCGGTTGCGCTTTTTTCGACTACGACAACGATGGCGATCAAGACTTGCTCCTGGTCAATTCGAATCACTGGCCAGACCAAACGCCAAAGAATTCCGTGTCCGCAGACGCCGCATCGGCGGCCTGCGCTCTGTACGCCAATATGGGTGATGGCCGGTTTGAAGATGTCAGCCAGGAAGCGGGAATGGATGTCTCGCTGTACGGCATGGGCGTGGCGGTCGGCGATTACGACAACGACGGCTACGTCGATGTGTTTCTCAGCGCGCTGGGCGCCAACCGGTTGTTGCACAACAATAAAGGGAAGTTTGAAGATGTCACACAGCAGGCGGGCGTCGCGGGGGCCGATTCGAGTTGGAGCACCGGCTGCGGCTGGTTCGATTGCGATCAAGACGGCGACCTCGACCTGTTTGTCTGCCAGTATTTGGCCTGGTCGCCTGAATTCGACCAAGGGCAAGATTTCCGCCTCACCGGAGGCGGCCGCGCTTATGGACGTCCTCAAGCTTTTCCGGGCGCGTTTCCCACGCTCTACCGCAACGATGGCGCGGCCGGGTTTGTCGATATTTCCCAGCAAGCGGGCATTCAAGTTGCCAATCGCGACACGCAAGCGCCCTTGGGAAAATCGTTGGGGCTGGCCTTCACCGATTTTGATCGCGACGGCCGGCTCGATGTTCTCGTCACCAACGACACCGTGCAAAATTTTCTCTTCCACAACGAAGGCGGCGGGCGTTTTCGCGAAACGGCGCTGGCGGCGGGCGTCGCCTACGATAGCCAAGGACGCGCTCGCGGCGCCATGGGCGTCGATATCGCACACTTCCGCAACGGCCCCGAAATCGGCGTGGCTATCGGCAATTTCTCCAACGAAATGACCGCCCTCTACGTGGCCGACGACCAATCAATGCTCTTCACCGACCAAGCCATTTCCAGCGGACTCGGCCCCGTCACCCGATTGGAGCTGACCTTTGGCCTGCGTTTTTTCGACGCCGACCTCGACGGCCGCCTCGATCTTATTGCCGCCAACGGCCACCTCGAAGATGAAATCAACAAGGTGCAGCCCAGCCAGCATTACCAACAGCCGCCACAACTACTTTGGAACTGTGGACCGGAAAACGACACCGAATTCACGCCGGTTCCGGCCGGGCCCCACAACCAAGATCTAACGCGGCCCCTGGTGGGACGCGGCGTGATCTGCGCCGATATCGACGCCGACGGCGACCTCGACCTGCTCATCACGGCCATCGGCCAAAAGCCGCGTCTGTTGCGAAACGACCAGCAAACCGGCCACCACTGGCTGCGGCTCAAACTGGTGGGACGCGCCGATAATCGCGACGCCATTGGCGCGGAGGTTGAAGTTCGCGCCGGCGAACACACATGGCGGCGGCTCGTCTCGCCGACCCGGGGCTACCTCTCGCAATCGGAGTTGCCCCTCACCTTCGGATTGGGCAAGCTCGACGCAATCGACGCAATCAATATCACTTGGCCGAACGGGCAAGTGCAAAAGCTCGAAGGCTTGCCGGTCGATCGCATGCATGCCATCGAGCAAGCGGAGCGTTCGTAAGTACCGCTCGATAAATAACGGTCGCATTTGTGTAGCCATCGTCGCCAGACGGTGGGTGAGCGGCGAACCATCCCACGCTCTGGCGAGCATGGCTACGACACTAATTTTCCGCTCGATGCTAATACCTTCTAATACAACTTGGTGGGTCGGCATTAAACTCCGTGTTTGAAACGCCAAACAGGGGTTATGTTAGGGGCTCTAAGGCAAAAGGCAGTGGAATGAAACCGAACACGGCCAACAGCCGCCAAAGAACATCGGTGAGTATGTCAATATTCCCGGCGAATTGCTTCGCGTTTGAATTCCTTGAAGCCGGCCTTTTTATAGGTGGGCAATGCCGCGGGATGGTCGAGCGAGCAGGTGTGTAGCCAAAAACGTTGGGGCTGGTAACTCCAGGCTTGGTCGATGGCCCATTGTAGGAACCACTTGCCGAGCCCTTGGCCGATAAAATCGGTCGTCAGTCCAAACTGCACCATTTCGATATCGTCGGGCGTGCGGCGGTTGAATTCAGCCATGCCGGCGGGCGCGCCATCAATATGCAAAACGTGCAGCTCGTTTTGGGAATGCTGGATGATCGCGGCCAAGTCGGAGTCGGGGAGTTTGCGACGACTCAACCAATGGTATTCGCCGCCCACGGCCTGATACAAAAAGCGGTAATAGGCCACGCTGGGGTTTCGCACATGGAGCACCTGCAAACCCTCTCGCGGCGCCGCCACGGTGCGGTCGGAAGGCGCCAACATTTCCAAGTGCCAGACGGTTACGTCGACTTTATCGTTCATTGCGCGGCGTTCATTTTTTTGGCTTGTAGATTTCGGTGGCCGTGCCGAAATACACTTCGCCGGCGTTCATGAGTGTTTCGCTCAACGTGGGGTGAGGATGAATCGATTCGGTGATATCGCGAATTTCGCAGCCCATTTCTATCGCCAACACGGCTTCGGCGATCAATTCCCCCGCGCCAGAGCCCACAATGCCGCAGCCGAGAACGCGGTCGGTTTCGGGGTCGATGAGCCATTTGGTCAGGCCATCGGTGATTCCCAAAGCCTGCGCGCGGCCGCTGGCCGCCCAAGGATAATGGCAGACCTTGAGAGTTCGGCCTTGCTGTTTGGCCTGCGCTTCGGTGAGCCCCGCCCAAGCGATTTCAGGATCGGTAAACACGACCGCCGGAATGGCGAGTTTATCGAAGGCGGCCGATTTTCCATGCAAAGCCTCCACCGCGATACGACCTTCGTGCGTCGCCTTGTGGGCCAACATCGGCTCACCGGCAACATCTCCAATGGCCAAAATATGGGGGTCGGCCGTGCGCTGTTTATTATCACAGACCACAAAACCTCGCGTATCGATTTCCACCTGCGTATTTTCCAGGCCGATGCCGGCGCTGCGCGGCCGACGGCCCACCGAAACCAATACGCGGTCGTAAACTTCGACGCCGAATTTCCCAGGCCCTTCAAAAGCGACTTCAATGTTATCGCCCTTCTGGCCCAAAGCGCCGACCTGGGTGTTGAGAAAAATACGTTTGTCGAACAGCTTATTGAGACGGCGCTGGAGCGGCCGCACTAAATCTCGGTCGGCGCCGGGGAGGAGCGTTTCAGTCATTTCGACCACGCTCACTTCCGAGCCCAGGTGTGCGTAGACGGTTCCCATTTCCAAGCCGATGTACCCGCCGCCGATGACCAACAAGCGAGCGGGAATATCGGCCAAGGCGAGCGCGCCGGTGGAATCCATCACGCGCTCGGAGCCGATATCGAATTGGGCTGGCATCGCGGCGGCGGAGCCGGTGGCCAAAACGAGGTGGTCGAAGGTCAGGGTTGGGTCGGCGGTTATCGATGCGTGGTCGCCCGATAGTTGGAGCGTGGTTGAGTCTTGCAACGTTCCGGTGGCCACGATGCGGCGGATATTTCGCCGCTTGGCCAGTTGTTGCAGGCCGCCGGAGAGCGTGGCCAGCAAACTTTCCTTGCGGGTGCGAAGTTTTTCGAGATCGACCCGCGGCGAGTTGAATTCAATGCCCCACTGGGCGCTCAGGTGTTCGGCTTCGCCCATCACCTTGGCCACATGCAGCAGCGCCTTGGAGGGGATGCAGCCTCGCAGCAGGCATGTGCCGCCCAGCCGCTCCTCCTCTTCAATGAGCGTGACATCCATTCCCAGGTCGGCGGCGAGAAAGGCGGCGGCGTATCCGCCGGGGCCGCCTCCCAACACGGCAAGTTGTGTGTGCATAATAAAAAAGCCGCCAGAGGCGGCTGTGCATTCGGAATGTTTTTCTCGGGCGAGCAGCCGATAGCCGCAACAAGCCACCTGCCAAATTTAACGCGACAAAAATTCAACCACGATATTGGCGTCGACCGGAAGGCTGATATCACTCGGCCCCGGATTGCCCAGCACCGTGAGGGCCATATTTTCGCTGTCGAAAGCCAGCCAATCGAGGCCGTCGCTAGGATTCTCCGCGATGATGCTTTGGTACAACGTTTTCAGGTTCGCCCGCTCGCTCAAGGTAATGACATCGCCGGGGCGAAGCATATAGGAAGGCGACGACACCTTCACGCCGTTCACCCGGAAGTGGCCGTGCGCGACGCCCTGCCGAGATTGCGGCCGCGTTTTCGTCATGCCGCCACGACGAATGACGTTATCGATTCGGCGCTCACACAGCAATAACAGTTGCTCGCCGGTGTTGCCTTTCAAACGGCTGGCGCGCGTAAAATACCTACGCAGCTGCCGCTCGCCGAGGCCATAATAATGCTTGACTTTTTGTTTTTCCTTGAGCGCGATGCCGTAGTTCGAGGGGCGCCGGCCGCGCTGATGCATGCCGGGGGGATGATCGCGACGTTCGAGGGCGCGAGCGGCGCCGGCGTTTTCATAAATCATTACGCCCAGGCGACGATTAATTCTTGCCTTGGGGCCACTGTAACGAGCCATACGGAGCGTTCTCCTTCAATCCTACAACGTGTGCTTCTCATAAACCAACGGCGGCGGCCACCGTTGTGAATGAAACGAAGGTAATTTTTGAAATAAAAGGGCCGGTTTTCGAGCGTCCTGCCCAAAAAAGCATTCGCCAAGCGGACCGTGGCCGGCAAACCGCGTATATTGACCGATCTGGCCTTCATTCACAAGGGGTGTTGCGCCTTTCGGGCGCGTATTCCCGTATTGGCGGGGTTGCGTTGACATTCCGCCGATTTTCGACCTAGAATGACAGGCTTTCCCTGAGCGGAAGGCGGCGCGCCGTATCGGGCGGCTTTCCCTGGGCGGCGTTTTTTCGTGAGCGGCATTTTCGGTGATAGAAGCGATCAAAAAAGCAGACGTCCTGATCGAAGCCCTGGGCTGGATCCGACGTTTTCGCGACAAAATAACCGTCATCAAACTGGGCGGCAGCGTGATGGAAGACGCCGCCGCGCTCGACCACATTCTGCTCGATATCGTCTTCATGGAGACCGTCGGCATGCGGCCGGTCGTGGTGCATGGCGGCGGAGCGGCCATCAGCCGGCGGGCCGACGAAGCGGGAATCAAGCCGCGATTCGTGCAAGGACGCCGCGTGACCGACGCCGCCACGCTCGACATCGTCGAGCAGGTGCTGGCCTACGAAACCAACGAGCGATTGCAACGCCGCATCGAGGAACTGGGCGGCCGGGCCATGAACCTCAACTTTCGCAGCGAAAACGTGTTGATTGGAGAGCGTTTGGAATTGACCGACGAAGCCGGTCATGCCGTCGATTTGGGCAGCGTGGGGCGCGTCACGCGAGTCGAACGCCGGGTGATCGAAAATCTCTGTTACGCCGGGCAAATTCCCATCATTCCCTCCATGTGTTTGGACGCCGAAGGCCACAAGTTGAACGTCAACGCCGACACCGCCGCGATTTCCGTGGCCGCCGCCCTGGACGCCGAAAAACTCGTCTTCCTCAGCGATGTCAACGGCGTCCGGCTCGACAAGGACGACCCCAAATCGCTGGTCCATTCCCTGACCGGCGACGAAGCCGAGCGGCTGATTGCCACCGGCGTCATTTCCAGCGGAATGATTCCCAAGGTGGAAGCCTGTTTGGAAACGCTCGAACAGGGCGTCGGCAAGGTGCATATCATCGACGGGCGTCTGCGTCATTCGCTTTTATTGGAAATTTATACAAATACCGGCGTGGGGACGGAAATCGTGCGTCAGCGGGAGGAAAACGGAAACGACCCCCCATGAAACGACCCCGGCGCGAACCTCGAATAGAAAACAAACCTCTTTTTTGGTTCCCCGCCGTTGGGGTGTACGCTTTAGGCGAGCGGCAGACGAAAATTCACCTATATACAAGCACGAAGCGCAAGCGAGTGAATCAGCAAACGGTCATTCCCGCGTAGGCGGGAACCCAAAAAAACCCACGGACTCCCGCTGTGTGCGGGTAAGCTATTTTCCGCCGCTCGCCTTAGCGTGTTTTTTTCTTTATCACATCTTCAAAACACGCTCAAGCGTGAACTCCAACAATAAGATACCCATCCGTCCGAAAGAAAACTCGAATGACCGAAACCCTCACACTCGCTTCCGATGAAACCGTGGAGATGTTTCAGCGGTATGTGATTCCGAACTATGGGCGCTACCCGGTTAATTTGGTGCGGGGAGAAGGCGTTCATATTTGGGATAGCGAAGGGAATCGGTACCTCGATCTTTTCCCCGGCTGGGGCTGCAACTTGCTGGGGCATTGTCCGCCGCCGGTCGTGGAGGCGATTCAAAAACAAGCGGCCAAGCTGATCCATGTGCCGAATTCCTGGCATATTGATATCCAGGGCCGTTGGGCGAAAATGCTTTCTGATCGAAGCTTCGGCGGACAAGCCTTCTTTTGCAATTCCGGAGCCGAAGCCAACGAAGCGGCGATCAAACTCGCCCGCCTGCACTCCCCCGAAGACCGCTACAAGATCATCACCTTCGAGGGCGGATTTCACGGGCGGACGCTCGGCGCCACGGCGGCCACCGCGCAACCCAAATACCACGAGGGTTTGGGCCCGCTGATGGCCGGTTTTCAATACGCCCCCTTCGGCGACCTGGAAGCCGTGCAACAGCTCATCGATGAACACACATGCGCGATTCTCGTCGAACCGATTCAGGGCGAGGGCGGCGTGCGTATTCCGCCGGAAGGGTTCTTGGCCGGCTTGCGAAGTTTGGCCGACAAGCACGACCTCTTGCTGATGTTCGACGAAGTGCAAACCGGTTGCGGCCGCACCGGCGAGTGGTTCGCCTACCAACGTTTCGGCGTCACGCCCGATGTCATGACGCTGGCCAAGGCGATTTGCGGCGGGGTGGCCGGCGGCGCGATGCTCACCACGCCGGAAATCGCCCCCAGTTTGCGGCCCGGCATGCACGCCGCGACCTTCGGCGGCAATCCAATCGCGGCGGCGGCGGGAATCGCCACGCTGGAAATGATCGAAAATGAAGGCCTGCTGGAAAAAGCCCAGGAAATCAGCCGTGGTTTCCAGACGCGTTTGGAATCGTTGGCCGAGCGTTTGCCAATCATCCGGGAGGTGCGCGTGGCGGGTTTAATGATTGGCGTGGAGTTGGCGGTAGACGGAGCGCCCGTGGTGGCGGCGTGTTTGGAACGCAAGTTGCTTATCAACTGCACACAGGGTAATGTGATTCGCTTCCTCCCCGCCATGACCATGACCTTGGAGCAAGTGGAGGAAGGTTGCGATGTGGTGGCCGAAGTTTTGGAAGGCCTGGCCACATAAGGACTCGTCCGATATTTACTTGCCGAATTAAAAGCCCGGCATTTTGAAAATGCCGGGCTTTTTTGAGTGGCGCCCGGTAACTTATCCACGGACGATCCCCAAGCACCCATCTCATTTCGCCAGAAACCTTTCGACAGAGTAACGACGTCATGCGACATTTTTTGAACCTCTTCGATGTTGCTTCGGCCGACATCGAACAGATTTTCGCTTTCACGAAAACGCTCAAAACCGAATTGGCCGCCGGTATTCGCCGGCCGCTGTTGGCGGGCCGCATGTTGGCCATGGTGTTTGAAAAACCATCGCTCCGGACGCGCGTCAGTTTCACCACGGGAATGACGCACCTGGGCGGCGCCTCCGAATATTTGGGCCAAGAGGCCGGCTGGGGCAAACGTGAGTCGGTGGCCGATTTTTCCGGCGTGTTGAGTGAAATGGTTGACGTGATTGTGTGCCGCGCCAAGGACCACCGCCGCGTCGAGGAGTTGGCCGCCAACGCTTCCTGCCCCGTGATCAACGGCCTGACCGACCTCTACCATCCTTGTCAGGCATTGGCCGATTTATACACGCTCCAGGAACACGTGGCCAACCTTAACCAAGCCTCCATGGCGTACATCGGCGACGCCAACAACGTGGCTGGCAGTCTGGCGGTTGCCTGCGCGAAAATGGGCGTGCGGCTTTCGATCGCCTCTCCCGAAGGCTACACCTTCAGCGACGAATTTCGAGAAAAACTGCGGCAAGCTTCGCCCGACTTCCAACTGCTCGAAACGGCCGATCCTCAAGAGGCCGTCCAAAACGCCGACGCCGTCTACACCGACGTATGGGCCAGCATGGGCCAGGAAGCCGAACAAGCCGAACGCGCCCAGGCGTTCGCAAACTACCAACTCAACGCCGAGTTGATGCGGCACGCGCCCGACAACGCCATCGTGCTACACTGCCTGCCCGCCCGGCGGGGAGAGGAAATCTCGGACGAAGTCATCGACGGCCCGCAAAGCGCCGTCATCCAACAAGCCGGCAATCGCCTTCACGCCCAAAAGGGCTTGCTGGTTTGGCTGCTCAACGCCATGCCCGCCTGACGCCGAACACGTAATTTCACCCGAAGAGCTCCTAACATAACCCCTGTTTGGCGTTTTAAACACGGAGTTTGATGCTGACCTACCAAGTTGTGTTAGAAGGTAAAACGCCATAGCGTTTCGTCGTGACGCCGGAGATCGTTGACGGGAGTGGCGGAGTTGGGCGAGGTTGCTGAAATCGGGCGGCGTCCATGGTATTCTAGAGTGGACACTCCGCTTGATTCGTGCAAAGCCTGCTTTCTCACACGCCTTTTTTCCCGCCGCACCCTAACGTCTGCGCAACCAACATGACCACTCGTCGAGATTTTTTACGCACCGGCGCTGCGGTCGGCGCTGCCGTCGTCGCGAACCGCCTGCCTTCGGCCGAAGCCGAATCCAAGAGAGAATTCCGTTTCGAGTACGTGCTCGGCTCAAGCATGTACGGCAAGCTGAAACTGGCGGAAATCCTGCCGGAAGTCGCCAAGACCGGCACGAAATTCCTCGACGTATGGCCGCTCAGCCATGGCGATCAACGCGAACAAATCGAGGCGATGGGGCATGAAAAGTTCGCCAAAATGCTCCGCCAGCATGATGTTCGCCTGGGCATGATCACGCAGTACAAGTTGGGGCCGCTGCATCTGCAGGACGAACTGCGCGTGCTGAAAAAATTCGGCGGGCGTTTGATGATCAGCGGTAGCACCGGGCCAAAAAATGTTGAGGGCGCGGAAGCCAAGGCGGGCGTGGCGAAATTTCTCGAACGCATGAAGCCGCAAATCGCGGTGGCCGAGGAGTTGGATGTCGTGATCGGCATTGAAAATCACGCCAACGCATTGGTGGCTTCGCCCGATTCGATTCGCTACTTTGCCGACTTGAATCGCTCGAAGCACATCGGCATCGCGCTGGCGCCCTACCACTTGCCGCAAGATCCTCACGTGCTGGCCGCGTTGATAGAACATTTGGGGCCGGCGTTGGTCCATTTTTACGCCTGGGAGCACGGCCAGGGCGCCAACCAGACCGACGCACAACTGGCGCTCTTGCAGATGCCGGGCATTGGTTCGCTCGATTTTCGGCCGATCGCCGCCGCCTTGAAAAAAATCAACTACCAACGTTGGACGGAAATCTTCATGCATCCCACGCCGCGCGGCATTCCCATACTGCCGAAGGCCGCCGATTGCACGGCCGCGATCAATCGCTCCCGCAAATACCTGGATCGGTGCGCCCGGGATATTGCCTAAAAGCTCAATCCATTTCGTAGGGCTGGGCCAAGCGGGCGTCTTCGTGGCTGGCGAGGTAGGCGTCGATGCGGTCTTGTTTTTTGACGGCTTCGGCGATGAAGGCCACCGCTTGGCTAAGGCGGTCGTTGGGCTGGGCGCAGCTTAATCGCAAAAAGCCATGCCCGGCGTCGCCAAAACATTCGCCGCCCAAACAGGCCACGCCTTGGGCGTCGTCGGCCCCTTCGAGCAGATACATCGCCAAGCCGTGCGAAGTGATTTTCAAACGATTGCAAATTTCGGCCACGGCTGGGAAAACATAAAACGTGCCGCCGGGCATCAAACAAGAGACGCCCTCCACCCGGTTAAGTTCCTCCACCAGCAGTTCGACCTTGAGGCGGAACTCCTGCATTTGCGTGTCGCGCAGCGCGCAGTCGTTTCGCATGGCGGCGGCGCCGGCCATCTGTGTGAATGGCGGCACGCAGGAGAGCGCTGAGTTGGTCAGCTTGCCCAACATTTGAACCGTTGGGGCGCTGCCCACGGCAAAGCCCAACCGCCAACCGCTCATGCTGAACGACTTACTGAATGTGTACGCGCCCACGGCTTGTTCCAGCATGCCCGGTTGCGCGAGCAGCGAATGATGCTGGCCCCGCCAAACCATGCGGTCGTACGGTTCATCGCTCAACACGGCCACATCCTTGCCACGCACCAAATCGGCCAAGCCGACAAGATCCTCCAGCTCCGCGACGCCGCCGGTCGGGTTGTGAGGACTGTTCAAAAAAATCGCCTTCGGGCGGGGATCTTCCTCAAGAAACTTTTGCACGTCTTCAAGATTCGGGCGAAACGCATTCGAGCGTTTCAAATCGGCAAGACAAACCCGCGCCCCACGCCGCAAAATGTTTGGCGGATACGTGGGGAAATAGGGGCTGAACACCAACACGCCATCGCCAGGATTGAGAAACGCCTCGCAAAACAGTTGCTCGAAGTTCTTCGCGCCGGGGCCTGCAACGATATTCTCAGCCGTCGTTTCCAGCCCGTACTCCCGGTTCACGTAGTCGGACGCCGCCGCGCGAAAATCGGGCAGGCCGAGCGAAGGCCCGTAATGGCAATGGTCGGCTTCGATGGCTTGAATGCCCGCCTCCCGCGCCGCCGGAGATGTGGGGAAGGGACTATCGCCGATTTCGAGTTCGATCACATCCTTGCCGGCGGCAATGAGTTGCTTCGCCACGGCCAACACCGTAAAAGCGGTTTCCGATTTCACCGAAGCGGCAAATTCACTGAAGGATGCAGCCATGGGAGCGAGTCTTTCCGAGATTTTTTTAGAGGATTGATTTATCGAGCGGGACGGAAACATACCGTCAACCGGCCAAGAGCGCCGCGCCGTGCTCGCGCTGGCAAGCCGCGCAGATTTTTTCGCGAACTTCGTCGGCCTGCTGGTTCGTCAAGGTGCGATCATCGGCCCGGAAGGTGACCGAAAACAGCAGGCGTTTTTTTCCGGACCCGTCTTTTTTGGCGTTGCGGAAAATCTCGCGGAAGTCGACCGCCTCCAACACGGCGCCAACCGCGGCGGCGGCGTCCGTGGCGGAAGCGCGAACGGTTGTTTCGAGGTCGGACCAACGCACCGATTCATCAAGCACCAGATTCAAATCACGCGAGATGGCCGGCGACGTGCTCAGTCCGGCGAATTGCGGAATGAGTTTGGCCGCCTTTTCCAACACGCCCAGCCTGATTTCCGCCACGGTCGTGGCGCCTCGCAATCCGAATTTTTTGCAACCGGCGGGAGTGACCTCTCCCAGCACGCCGAACGCTTCGCCGCCAGCGCTCAAGCGGCAGGAACGAACAGGATCGAGCATTTCCATGTTGGCCGGCGAAATATCGACGGCAATGCCCGCGTGCAACGCCTGAATGATTTGTTCGATGGCGCCTTTGACATGGAAAAAGTCGCGGCCGCTGGTGAGCGCCAGCATCAGTTGTTCATTGGGAAGCGCGGCGTCTTGCGGCAAATAGACTTTGGCCGTTTCAAAAAGTTCAATCACCGAATTGGCGAACGATTCATTCACCCGTCGCGACTCCAGCAGGCTGGGAATCAAACTTTGCCGCAGACGATCGGCGCCGCGCAGCATGGCGGGGCGAATTTGCAGCGGCGGTTGGTCGGACCACGCACGAAAACATTCCACCCATTCCAAGTTGCTCACGCTGGTGGTCATGGCTTCGTCAAACCCGCGGGCGGTCAACACGCCGCGCACAATCGATAACACCCGATCCCCCTCGCGCTTGTGGGAGGCGGTCATGGGGACGCGCGCATCTTCGGGGATTTTGTCGTAGCCGTGCATACGGGCGACTTCCTCGATCAAGTCGATTTCGCGCGTCAGGTCGCGGCGCCAACTGGGCGGCGCCACTTGCAACGTATCAGACGGTTCGCCCAGAATCTTGGCGCCCAACGCAGTGAGAATGCGCCGCGTTTCATCGGCGGGAACCTCGATTCCCAGCACGCGTTTGATCTGCGACTGCCGCAACGTAATCGGCTCGCGGGGCGGCGCCGCTTGATGGACCTCCGCCATACCGCATTCCAGCACGCCGCCAGCCAGTTCTAAAATCAATTCGCAACAGCGGCGACTGGCCCAGTCGATGCCTTCGGGATCGACGCCGCGCTCGAACCGATATGACGAATCGCTGTGCAACTTCAAACGACGCGCCGTCGTGCGAACATTCAAGGGCGCGAAATCGGCCGCTTCGATCAGCAAATCGGTGGCGCCGGGCCCGACTTCCGTTGCGGCGCCGCCCATCACACCGGCCAGCGCTACAGGTCCTGCGGCGTCGGCGATAATGCACATACCCGGTTCGAGTTCGTACGTTTTGTGGTCGATCGCGACCAGCTTCTCGCCTTTTCGCGCTTCTCGAACAATGATGCGGCTTTCGGAAAGCCGGGCGAAATCGAAAGTATGCAGCGGCTGCCCACACTCCATCAACACGTAGTTCGAGATATCCACCACGTTGTTGACCGCCTCAATGCCGACCGTTTTCAGTCGCTGCTGCAACCATTGTGGACTGGGGCCGATTTTCACGCCGCGAATAATACGCGCCGTATAACGACGACATAATTCCGGGCACTCCACCACCACCGATGTTGATTTCGATGCAGCCTCCTTGCCTTCTTGCGGAGCCGGCGCGGTAACGTGCAGCGGTTGGTCCCAGAGCACGGCAATCTCCCGCGCGACGCCGATATGGCCCAGGCAATCTGGCCGATTGCTGGTGACTTCCAGGTCGATGGCGAAGTCGTCGCCGACCTGCTCCGTACCTTCGTGGTTCAAACCCGACATCGCCAGGCGATCTTCCAACTGCTCCCGGTCCATTTCGAGAGCCGTGTATTCTTTGAGCCACTCCCAAGATACCAACATAGCGCCGTACCGCTTAAAGGGCGCGGTCCGAGGGTTTCGCGAGTAAAAGGTTTCGCGAGCCGCCAGGATCACGCGGAGATGATTAGAACTGGTGCAAAAACCGCACGTTGTTCCGATAGAATTCGCGAATATCCGTGATATTGTGCCGCCGCATGCAGAGCCGCTCCACACCCAATCCGAACGCAAAGCCGATCACCTCTTCCGGATCGTAGCCGACCTCCTTCAATACGTTGGGGTCGACCATTCCGGCGCCGCCAAACTCCACCCAGGCGCCGTTCCACAAATAATCGGCCTCCACGCTGGGTTCGGTGAAGGGGAAAAACGATGGCCGAAAACGAACATGCACATCGGCGCCGAGGTAACTAACAGCGAACAATCGCAACACCGTTTTGAGGTCGGCCATGGTGACGTCGGTATCGATCCACAAACCTTCCATTTGGTGGAACATCGGGTAGTGGGTTTTGTCGGCTTCATCGGTCCGATAAACGCGGCCCAGCGAGATAATGCGAATCGGCGGCGGCGTGTTTTCCATCACGCGAATTTGCACGGTGCTGGTCTGGCTGCGTATGAGCGTGGCGCCGCCGGACGCCGCTGTGTTTTTATTATTGGGGGCCGTGTTATTCTTCGCGGTATTTTTCCTTGCCGTGCTCAAATAGAAGTTATCGAGAGGATCGCGCGCGGGATGCTCCAAGCTGATATTCAAGGCTTCGGAGTTGTGGCGTTCATCTTCGACTTCAGGCCCCAAGGCGACGGAAAAACCGAGCCGACCCATGATGTCGGTCAGTTCTTCAATCGTTTGCGTGATTGGGTGGAGTTTGCCGATGCGCGTTGTGGCGCCGGGCAGGCTGGGGTCGAAGGCTTCGGTTATTGCGGCGTCGTTGGCGGGCGCGGCAATGCGCTGTTGCGAGGCTTCAAAGGCGGCTTGAATCAGTCCCTTGACTTCGTTCAGGCGTTTGCCCGCCGCCGGCTTGTCTTCCTTGGGCACGCCGCCCAAAAGTTTCTGCACCGATTTGAGCCGCCCTTTTTTGGCGCCCAGAAAATCGATGCGGGCGGCTTCCAGCGATTCCGCATCTTCCGCCGCCGAAAAGGCGGCCTCCGACGCGGCAAGCAGCGCATCGATCTCGGTAAGAAATTCGGACACAATTCCAAAACTCGAAAAAGATGGCGCGCGGCCGTGTAGGAAACAGAGGGAGGAAAACGCTTTACAAACAAGCCAACCAGAGACCGGTCTGTAAGTAAGTTTACCGGTTGACCGCTCACAAAAGCTCGGCATTTTCAAAATGCCGAGCTATTAATTTCGACCGCTGATTTTCGGACGATTCTACGCAGCCAAGGCGGATTTGGCTTCTTCCACAACGGCGTCGAACGCCGCCGGATCGGCAATCGCCATTTCCGACAACATTTTCCGATCAAGGTCGATGCCCGACTTTTTCAGGCCGTGGATAAAATCGCCGTAGCGCAAGCCGCGTTCGCGAACCGCCGCGTTGATGCGAACGATCCAGAGACGGCGAAAATTACGCTTTCGTACTTTACGGTCGCGGTAGGCGAATACGCCAGCACGAATGACGGTTTCCTTCACCGTTCGCAGCAGGGTTCCACGTCCGCCGACGTAACCCTTGGCCTTTTTGTAGAGACGATTCTTCGCCTTATTACGGGCGGAGCCCTTGGTTGTCCTCATTTTTCAATCCAATTCATTTCGCACACTAGGCCTCTCCACAACGAGGAGACGTTTTGTTGCCCGCATGCTTTAGGGAGCTCATTTGCGGTTTCGCCGCGATTTGGCCGACCGCTCACTGTTCCGGGAAGCTTCTATTGTCTAACTACTGTATTTCCCCAAGGCTTTTTGGATCGTTTTTTCCATGCAGGTATCCACCGAAGTGGTGCCGCGCAGGTTACGACTTCGCTTATTGGAAACGCCGCCCGCCAGATGGCTGGTGCCGGAGCTGCGGTGCATCGCCTTTCCCTTGGCGGAAAGACGGAAGCGTTTTTTAGTGCCTTTATGCGTTTTTTGCTTCGGCATGGGAGATTTTCACCTTAATATCGCAGTTGCTCATTGACGAAAGAACCAGTTTAGGGCCAAGACCCGATCAATGATAGGGGTAAAACGAAGCCCCTGACCGTCGCCTTGCGCCTTGCGTCATCGCCTGCGGTCATCGGGACGACGCGTTTGAGGCGGCTTGGCATTCCCGCAAAACGCCGCACACTGCTTCCCAATCGGGTGTGGGCGTGTCGTGCATCCAAGAAAAGCGGAGCGCGCCGTCAAGCTCCGCCGCGGCAACACCCATGGCGGCCAACACGTGGCTGGCGGTCGCACAGACCGACGTACAAGCCGAACCGTTTGAAACGGCAAGCAGGCCCGCCAACGCTTCAATGGCCTGCTCCGAATCGACATTCGGAAAGGAAAGGTTTATCGCGTGCGGCGCCGTGAAGTTCGGGTCACCATGAATCGTGGGGCGAAACTCCTGGAGGCTCTCCCACAGGTGTTTGCGGAACGCTCGGCATTTCTCGGCGCGCGTGTTCGCTTCCAGCCCGGCCAACTCAGCGGCTTTTCCCAATCCCACCGCGAGCGCCACCGGCAACGTTCCCGGACGCAGGCCAAACTCCTGCCCGCCGCCCGTCATTAGCGGCGCAAGCGGCGGGAGTTGCGAGTTTCTGCGGCGCACGATCAAAGCGCCGATGCCCTGAGGACCATAGATTTTATGCCCGCTGATGCTGATCAGGTCGATCGCTTGGTGATGCAAAATGGCGCCCGTTTTGCCGAAACCCTGGGCAGCGTCGACATGCAAGAGAATATTTTTGTCGGCTAGCGCCTCGGCAATTTCGGAAATCGGCTGCGAGACGCCGGTTTCATTGTTGACATCTTGGACCGACGCCAAGAGCGTGTCGTCTCGCAGGGCGGCGACGATATCGCCCGCCGAAACGCGTCCGCCGGCGTTGGGCGGCAACAGCGTGATTTCAAATCCTCGTTGTCGCAGAAGTTCCAGCGGCTCCAGCACCGACTTATGTTCGATCTGCGTGCTGACAATATGGCGGCGGCCGGTTGTTTGGCCATGTTCGGCAAGTCCTAGCAGGGCCAGGTTGTTGCTTTCGGTGGCGCCGCTGGTGAAGACGACTTCATGCCGCCGGGCGCCCGCCAAGGCGCCGACCAGCTCCCGCGCCAAGTTCGCCGCTTCCTTGGCGCGGCGGCCAAATTCGTGAGGACTGCCAGCGTTTCCGTGCTCCAACGCATAGCACCGCCACATCGTCTCCAAGACACGCGGGTCGGGCGGCGTGCTGGCGTTGCAATCAAGATAGACCGTCATGCGTTTGCGCCGATCATTACGCGGAATCGAAACCAAGTCATGCTATTCGCCCCGTCGCCTTGCCGAAGCACCCGTCGCTTTGCCGAAGCAGTCGTCGAACAGCACGCGCCATTCCGCCTGCGCGATTTCGCGACAGAGCGCCGCCGTTTCCCGGCCACCCGGTTCGCTCTGGCCGCCCGCCGCCGCTTCACATAAATCGATAAATCGAAACGGATCCCACCGCGGTTGCTTTACTAAAAACTCCGCCTTGCTTTCCAGAGTGGCCGCATCGGCCGCCAATTTTCCAGCCTGGCGTTGCACTTCCGCAAAAACCGCGTGCTCGCCGACGCGTCGAAACCAGTACTTGGCGTTGGAGTAATCTGGTTCGCGGCGATGCATGACGCCGTGCCAATAGCTGCCGGTCGTGGTTTCGACGCCTTGGCTGATGCTATGCGATTCGTCCAAAAAATCGTGCAGCAGCCAAACTCCAGCTAGGCAGCAACGGGCCGCGTCGTGGTCGACAACCTCAAAACCAGCGAAGGCCGAACCGACATCAAGGCTGCGTAATTTCGCTTTCACCTCTTGGTGCGGCGTTCCCGGCCCCAAGGCGTTTAATCGCGTAGGCTGCAAAAGTTCGGCAAAGCAGCCGCCATACGCTCCGGCATCGAATGACGCATCGAATGACATGGTGCAATGGTTCTCCTCAGTTTTCCAAATGTTCAACCACAAAGGCCAACGCGCGTTGGTAGGCTGCGTTTATTGCGGCGGGGTCGGCGCCGGCCAGGCCGTGTTCGCCGTTCTTCACGCTGATCAACTCATGAACCACGCCGTGCTTTTTGAATTGCCGGGCCATCATGACCGATTGTTCATAGGGCACGTCGGTATCGCGCGTGCCGTGAATCATGACGGTGGGAGGGTAGTCGGGCTCGACATTTTTCACCGGCATGTAGGAAAACAGTTTCTCCGGTTCGACAGCGGGGTCGAATCCGGAAACCGTCTTGACCCACACGCCTTGGCGTCGGGACTGCTGATAAAACGGGCCGCCATCGGCTTGCCGCCGCCGAGAATCGGTAATTGGGGGGCCGGACAGAATCTTCTGGAAAGCCGCCCGGCTGAGCGTCGGGCCGCGATGCCGCGCGTGAGGACTATGCTCCGTGGCCCACGCGGTTGCCAAGTCGCCGTATCCCCAAAAGGCGACCAGCGTCTGCACGCGCGGCCGCACGCGGTGGCCGGCCAGCAGTGTCAAATACCCGCCCGCCGAGCCACCCGAAACGGCGATGCGTTTGGGGTCGAGGTGAAACAATTTCGGCCCTTCGGCGCGCAGCCAGCGGAAGGCGTCTTCGATGTCGGCGGTGATCTGCGGAAGTTTTGTTTCCGGCGCCAGACGGTAGTCGAACGAAACCAAGACATAACCGTTCTCCGCCGCCAGTCGTCTGATGTGGCCACTCACGCCGGCGCGGCCGCCCATGATCAGCGCGCCGCCGTGCAGCCAGACAATAGCCGGCCGCGCAGCGTCGTGGGTGTGCTGTTTGTCGTGGTGCTGTTTGTCGTTGTACTGGTAGACGTCGGCCTTGATTTCCAAATCGCCCACGGTTTTGTAAGTGTATGTCTTCAAGACCGGTTTCGCCACAACCTTCACCAACGGCTTCGCCTCAGCATAGACCGGCCAGAAGGGGCTCTCCAGCAAGAGTCCGGTGAGGAGCACCAAAGCAAGGCGATGGAGTTGGCGGTTGGGCATGTGAAAAACTCCCCTTTTATGGCAGTGAACGAATGCGGCGTTGCGTTTAGTGTCGTTGGCGGCGCGGCGAAACGCGGCCCGTAACGCGTTGCTAGACGATCGCCCAACGGCGGGCAAGCCTCCGGCTTGGCGGGGATCTCATAAGGCAAGCGGCAGATGAAAATTTACCTAATACAAGCACGAAGCGCGAGCGAGTGAATCAGCAAACGGTCATTCCCGAGTAGGTGGGAGCCCAAAAAAACTCACGGACGCCCGCCGCGTGCGGGTAAGTTATTTTCCGCCGCTCTTCAAACCTCGCACGAAAAAGCCGCTCGCCAACGCGTGCTCCCATTTGGTCATTTGCTAGGCGCGTCGGCTCTGCGGGAGTCGTAGCGGCGGCGCATGGCCTCCACATCGAGCGGTTTGTTGTTGCGGCGGCTCCACCACTGTGCGGCACGCGCGGCATCGGCTTTCGGATTTACCGTGGGCATTCGGGCGCCGGTGTGTTGGCGCCATTGGGCGAGCTGTTTCTGTAGTTTTTTTGCTAGTTGGGGTTTTTTCGCCGCCAAATTGTTCCGCTCACCGATATCTTCCTGCAAATCGTACAGTTCGAGCGAACCGTCGGCGAAGAATTCGATCAACTTCCAGCGGCCGGCTCGAATTGCTCCGGCTGGCGTCGAGTGATGATAATGCGGGTAGTGGAAATAGATCGCTTCCCGATCCAGCGACCCTGCGTGGTCTTTCAAGAGCGCCACGATGCTAGCGCCGTCGATCGGCTGCGAGGGGAGTTGGGCTTGGCCCATTTCGCCAAACGTGGGCAATAAATCGGCGGTGGTTGTGGGTTCCTCGCAGACCGAACCGGGTTTCACAACGCCCGGCCAGCGAACCATCAACGGAACCCGAATGCCGCCTTCGTAGAGCGTTCCCTTTTCGTCCCGTAGCGGGGCATTGGTTGATATTGTTTCACCCACGCCGGTGTAAATTTTTCGCAGTCCGCCGTTATCGGAGGAAAACACAACAATCGTATTCGGCGTGAGATTCAACTCGTCGAGTTTGTTGAGAATACGGCCGACGCTGGTATCGAGGTTTTCGGTCATGGCGGCATAGATAGGATGATTGACGCCGCCGGCCGGCTTCTTTTTTTGCTCGTACTTGGCGATGGTTTTCGCCCGGCCTTCGACGGGAATATGCACGGCATAATGTGAAACCGTTAGAAAAAAAGGCTGCTCCTTGCTTTGTTCGAGGAACCACAAAGCGGCGTCAGTGAGAAAATCGATGCCCTTGGGGCCGCGGGCTTTATTTTTTCGCCAGCGTTGAAAATCTTTCCCCAATTGACGCTCCGTAACGTCGTAACCGTGCTGGTCGGGCAGATGGGTCTTATCGCGGCCAAGATGCCATTTGCCGAAGTACCCCGTTGTGTAACCAGCCGCCCGCATGGTGTCGCCGGGCGTTTTGACGCCCGCCTGCAAATGGTGGTCGATCTTGGGAACAATCAGTTTCTCGAACGGCCGCCAGTGCCCCTGAATAAAATCAGTGATTCCCGTGCGAGCCGAGTATTGGCCGGTCTGGATCGTGGAGCGGGTCGACGAACAAACCGGCGTTGCGGCGTAGAAATGGGTGAATTTCATCCCCTCGGCCGCCAGTCGATCAAGCACGGGCGTTTCGTGAAATGCGTGGCCATAACAAGCCAAGTCGGGCCAACCCATGTCGTCGGCCAAGATGAAAACAATGTTGGGCCGATCAGGCGACGCGGCGCCGGCTTGCTGCGTTCCAAGAAATAGTGACGCGAAAACCGCGAGCGGCGGAATGGCCAGAATCGCTATTCGGCACAATAAATGACGGCATAATAAATGACGCGGGAATGCTCGGCGGCAACCGGCCTTTGGCACGGCAAAAAACTGAAACATGATGAATCCTCTCATTCGAATCGCGCTGCGCTCGATTTTCTCTCGCGCACCACCACGATCTTGGCAGGCTAAAGGAACACTAAGAACTCCTAACATAACCCCTGTTTGGCGTTTCAAACACGGAGTTTGATGCTGACCTACCAAGTTGTGTTAGAAGGCATAAGGGGCCACGGGCGGCAACCCGTATCGAGTCCCCTTGGCGGCAAGG
Source organism: Planctomycetota bacterium (assembly GCA_024276655.1). Lineage (GTDB taxonomy): Bacteria > Planctomycetota > Planctomycetia > Pirellulales > Pirellulaceae > SZUA-33. The sequence continues at coordinate 69,932 of JAJRWU010000068.1, read as the reverse complement.
AACCGAACACGGCTCCTTTTCATTGTCGTACCCCAGATTTCCAAGGTCAATCCCCGGCGGCTCGATGCCTTTTCCCGGATGATTCTCTGGCATTGCGTGTGACGGTTTTTATGCCCCACGAATTAAAAGCCCGGCATTTTGAAAATGCCGGGCTTTTTTGAGCGACGACCGGTAACTCGATAAATAACGGTCGCATTTGTGTAGCCATCGTCGCCAGACGGGTGGGGGAGCGGTGAACCATCCCACGCTCCGGCGAGCATGGCTACGACACTAATTTTTCCGCTCGATGCTTACTTACCGACGAGCCCTACCGAATGGTCAAAACCTTTTCGAAACGGGGTTTCTCCCTTGCATGGCGGCTCATATCGAGCGTGCTCCTAAAACGCAACGTCCAACTGAGGAAAAACTTTCTCCGCCGCCCGTTTTAGGCGGGCAGTTTTTCGGGCGCCTCCAGCATTACCACCACTTCCAATAGCTGATTTTCCCCCAGTGCGTATGGTGATTCCAGACATCCCCTTCAGATGGGTTGAAGTCGCGGGGCACGCTGCCGAGGGGTAATCCAAAAGGACGGTCGTGTCGAACGAACCAGTCGCGGCCAGAACCTCCAAAGATAGTGTCCCGGTCATGCCCGCCGTCTAGTATATCTCTGCCGGAACCGCCGTTTAGGTAGTCCACGCCGGCGCCTCCATACAGCCCGTCGTTGCCGGCGCCGCCACGGAGGCGGTCTCTCCCGGCATTGCCTTGCAGTATGTCGTGACCAGCGTTGCCGTCGAGAACGTCGTTTCCAATTCCACCATACAATTTATCGTCGCCCGAGCCGCCAGCGAGAGTGTCATTCCCGTCGCCACCTCTCAACTCGTCTCTGCCAGCGCCGCCGATCAGGATATCTTGATCCAAACCGCCGTGTAATACATCGTTTCCGCCACGCCCAAACAATATGTCATTTCCGGACTCGCCAAACAAAAGGTCACGTTGTAGACCGCCGAAGAGCATGTCGTTGTCGTCTCCGCCGTAAAGGTAATTACGGCCCGAACCGCCTTTGAGCACATCGTTGCCGGCTTCGCCGTACGCTGCAACATTGAGGGCGGTGTCGTTTTGGAAGTAGTCGTTTCCGTCACCGCCGAAAAACCGGATACTGCTTACGTCGGCGGTGGGAAACGAACGAACATTCTGTGTCGAGCCGTGTTTCATCGTGACCCTGACAACGCCTCCGGCGGGACTCGCAAATGATTCAACTCGCACTACATCACGGACGTTTGTACCTGTGATTGTCAGTTTGCCGCCACCCTCCAGTTCGATCGTATCTGGCGTTGCAGCGTTCAGTTGCACTGGCCCAATCGGAAACTGAGCCGGTGTGGGAACACCCGAAACCTTGGCGGCCTGGACGCCACGGCTGACAGGGCTCAAACGCGACATCGAAACAGGGGCTCTCAGTTGCTCCGCTCTTTGGCCAACCTGCACTGTTCTGGCGCTGCTCATGACGTCGACATTCTGGACGCCAACACTGAAAGCGGTCATTCCGGCCATTAACCGACGATCTTCCAGGCACTCCATGCCTCCGCCGAACGTGTTTCGTTGTTTCGATGATTTTCGTCGCTTCTTTTTCTTGAACAAGTTCATTGTCTTTCGGCTTTCCATTGAGTCTGAAACCGTTTTCCCGCCAGGCTTTCCGGCTGGGAGCCGTTTCAGATCGTTTGAGATAAACGCGAGCGTGTCACACTAACGCTTCGCCTGTATGCTCAAGCGAGAAAACAAAAAGTGTGTTACTAATATTTTTTCGAGTGGTGGTGAAAATGGGTCAAAACGCTCCAAATCGCGGCAGGCGCCGCTAGCAACTGCGTTTCCCGCGGAATCACTTAGCATCGAGCGGAAAATTAGTGTCGTAGCCATGCTCGCCAGAGCGTGGGATGGTTCACCGCTCACCCACCGTCTGGCGACGATGGCTACACAAATGCGACCGTTATTTATCGAGCGGCGCTTGGTTTAACCTGGGGGCTTCATTTGGTTGTCTTTTCACAGGCGTGTCGAAAGCCTTCTTTTCGCCAAATGCACACAGCCGCATTAAATCATCCTTTTTTTTGACACGGCCTTGCGTTGTTGTCTAAAATAAATGGCGCGATTGCGAGCGGCGTTGTTATCTGGCCAGCCCGCGATTGCAGTAGTTCATGGTTTCTAGTTGATGCTGGTCCGATGACTAAGCAAATAATTGGCCGCAGTTGTGCGGAAGAGGGGAACGCGGCCAAACACTTTTGTAGCGCACTTTCAGATGCGAAGGAGGGCAAGATGCGAATCCTCACTACTGGTCTTACGATCAATGCGGCGTTTCTTCAGGAAATCAAGGAGGATAATCAAGAGTTGCGGCTGCTGTTTGGGCAAGTGTCGGGGCACTTATGCAAGATCAGCGAACGCCTTCTGTATCGCCGTGAATTATTTGAATTAGTGGTTCGGCTGCGCGACCAACTTGCCATGCACTTCGCTCTCGAAGAGGCGTTTGGTTACTTTAACGACGCCATCGACACCGCGCCGCATCTGAGTGAAAAGGCCGAAGATCTTAAAGCCGATCACGGCCGGTTGTTCGTGGAAGTTTGCCGCATCTGCGACGAAGCGGAAGCCGTTTTGCATGCCGCCGGTTCGATGAGCGACATCGCCGCCGTGGCCGATTTGTTCGACGCCTTCGCCAGCCGGTTTCACGACCACGAAGCGAGAGAAAACCAGTTGATACTGGAAGCCTTCGACGACGACATTGGTTGCGGCGACTAAATTGGTTGCGGCGACTAAATTGGTTGCGGCGACTAAATTGGTTGCGGCGACTAAGCATCGAGCGGAAAATCAGTGTCGTAGCCATGCTCGCCAGAGCGTGGGATGGTTCACCGCTCACCCACCGTCTGGCGACGATGGCTACACAATTGCGACAGTTTTATCGAGCGGCGACTAACCACTGAAGCCGCCGCGCGGGGCCTTACGCGGGCGGGCTGATTTCGAAGTTCGTTTTGCTAATCGCGACGATATCGTCGCCGCGTTGGAAGATGTAATCGTCGGGATTGACGATCGCTTCGTCGTCTGGCGGATGCACCGCCACCAAGATCGCCCGATGACATTGCTTCAAGTGGAGCAGCAGTTCGGAAAAACCTCGTCCCACCCAAGATTCAGGGATCGCGACCCGGAAGAATTCATTGCCTTTGCGCGTCGTGATGAGTTCCGTGCAAACGCTCACCAATCCTCGTTTCATTGCGGCGTGCGCCAGCAAATAGGCGCCGTATTCGCCGCTCACCACGTAGTCGTCTACGTGGCCCATTTCGAGGTGCGTGCCGTAATCTCGGTTATGGAGTTCGGCGCAAGTGTAGATGGCGGGGTTGAGTTTTTCCACGGTGAGCGCCGCTAGAATCGTGCGGGCGTCTGCGTCTTGGAGGCTGCGCCCGCTGCGCGTGTCGGTCAGAATGATACATGTTTTCGCGCGATGGACGCCCGCCTTTTCCAAACTCGCGACGCGCGTGAAATCGTCGTCCAGATAGTGTACCTTGCCCCGCAGGGATTCCCCCAGGAGCGAAGCTTCGTTTTCTCGGTCGGCGATCAACACGACCGCGCTCCGACCGCCCTGCGGCAAAGACAGGTACTCTTGAATCACGACGTCCGCCCGGCTGTTGTACCCGCAAATGATGATGTGGTCGTGCAGTTCCTCCCAACTCACAAAACTACCCTCCGTTCGAATGCGCTCCACCATGAACGCCGAAACGGTTCCGGTGAACATCGCAAAGATTGTAACCCCCATGAACATCACGAATACGGCCACCATTTTTCCGCCCAACGTCTGCGGCGACGCGGGTATCGGCTCACCGGCGAATAGCGAAAAAAGACTAAACCAAAATGCTTCGTCCAATTCATCTAAGGGCGCGTCGCCTTCTTGTGGTTGGCCTTCTTGTTGTTGGCCGTCCGCCAATATCGAATGGCGGTGCGTCGAACCTCGCTCAAAATGCAGCAGAGCGCCCGCGCCGAACATAACGGTGAACACCAAGACGCCAATCGTGACCACATATTCAATGGCGCCGCGGCGGACAATTTCCGGAAAGCGGCTGGCGATGCGGGTAACAACGCCAAAAACTCTTAAAATGCGAAACAGCCGCAACAGCCGCAACGCGCGACCGGCTCGAAATACGCGAAACAGCGGCAAGAGGGCCAAAATATCGATCCAAAACTCGCGAAAAAAACCTCTTTTGGAGCGAGCCGCGAGGAATCGCAATGTGAGCTCCACGCAGAACACCCAGGTTATGAAATCGTTCAGACGAATGACTTCGGTGAGCAGAGGAGCGTTCTCGTAGGTGGCGTCGCGCGTGTAAAAGGCGAAATCGACCAGCGTCAGGAAGACGGAAACTATCACTAGGCCGCCAATGAAAATTTCCACTCCCGGCCGGGCGAAAAAAGTGGCCAGGGCAATCTGCCAGCGGGCCGATTTTCGTTCCGTACGACAGATGGGTTTGTGATGCGACACGGTCGGAGCGTTGCGTTTGAAGGGGACAATCGCCGTGCCTGACCCTGCGTCGAACACGCTCCCAGCATAGACATCATGGCGGTCCGCCGCAACGCATCGTTGCCGCAACAACGCCCTAACGCCGCCGCTTAATTCACACGGGGTGTTTCGGCAATCGTCGCAGTCGGGTGATCGTCAAGCCACTGTAGAACTTCGCTCAGGATATCGACATCGGGCGGCATTTGACGGCTCACTAATAATTCGCCCCGCCGCAAGCCTTCCTCAAGCCGGCCCAGACGCCCGCTCATTTCCAGCAGAAAGCTCTCGGTTTCCTGGCTGGTGAAATCATGCCGCAGCAGTGCAACCACGCTGCCGGTTCGCTGACGCGTGAGCGACGCCAATTGGCGCTGGTCCGCTTTGATGAGCAGTCCGTTTCGATACGCGCGGCGCAATTCCCCCGTCGAATTAAACTGATAAACAGGATCCTCTCCGAAATAAATACTGAAGGCGCCATGAGCGCGAAAACCGCACACGATCGGCGCCTGTTCGGCTGAAGGCGCGCCGAACGATGCCGCCTTTCGCGTCAGTTCCAGCCGCCGGAGCAACGCCGTGGCTTCGCGAATCAGATCTTCGCGGGGGTGTTCTTCTCGCGCCATGAGCATCCTGTAAGTTGCCGGTTGAATCGGAACCTACGATATCGCGCCGAGCGGGGGTTCGACAAGAGGCTTCCCGGTATCGGCCCAACGGCCCACATCGAGAGTCAGATTTGCTCGCTCGCGGCGACAAATTTTGCGAATGTCGGCTTGCACGGTGAAAAAGGCGTTCACGACGTCGGGGTCCCACTGCGAACCCGAACCGCCCTGGAAAATAGCGTGGACTTTTTCCTCGGGCATGCCTTTGCGGTACGGCCGGTCGCTCGACATGGCGTCGTAGGCGTCGGCGACCGCACAAATGCGCGCCAGCCAGGGGATGTCTTCGCCGACGAGTTGATGGGGGTATCCGCTGCCATCCCACTGCTCATGATGATGCAACACCACGGGCAACACATTGGAGAGTTGTTTGATATCGGCCAGTATTTTACAGCCTAATTCAGGATGCATTTTGATCTGTTCGAATTCGATTGCGGTCAGGCGCCCCGGTTTGCGCAGCACGCTGTCGTTGATGCCAATCTTGCCGATATCGTGGACCAGCCCCGCCATGTAAAGCGTGTTGAGCGTTTCATCATCGCACCCCAATTCCTGCGCGAGCCTGACGGAAATTCTCGCCACGCGATCACTATGGCCGCAGGTGTAGGGGTCTTTGGCGTCGATGGCCGATGTCATGGCTTGCACCACGCTGGCCAAAAATTCCCGCTGTTGGCGATAAAGGTCAACATTTCCGCTATGCGTTCCCAGAATCGCAGCCACGGAACTCAGCAGGCTGGCTTCGACGGTGCCGAATTCTAGTCCATCCACATGATTAAACGCCACCAGCCAGCCAAACAAATTCTCGCCTTCGCTGAGCGGCGCCACGATCAACTGGCGAATCTCCGGGAACGGCCAGCCCGGCGCCTGCGTGACGGGAAGATTCGCCACGTGCGGGCCACAGCCGGGGCCTAGTTCAAGTTCCTGGATGAGTTGCTCCAATTGCTCGACATCGAGCGGGCATTCGCCATGAACAATCAGGCTGGCTTCGGTGCGAGCCTGATAGGTTGCTTCATCGGCGTCGGCCACGGGTGCGTAGTAGATAGCGACCGATTCAGCCGGCACGCACTCAATCAGCCAATCGAGCGTGAGGCGACCCATGTCGTTTTCGGAACTGGAAATTCGCAGATTGCGAGTGACGCCGTAAAGCAGGCTGATTTCTTCGTAGGTGGAGGAGAGGTTGTCTGACAGTTTCTCGACTTCTTTTTTGGCGAGATCTTTTTCTACTTCGGCGAAAAACTTTTGCGTTACCGCCTCCGCCAATTTGATGAGTGCTCGCGCCGGCCAAACGGTTTGCCGTTGGGCCCACGCCACGACCTCCGCCGCCGAAGCGCCCAGAGCGGTTGCTTCGGCGCTCGCCTCGCATTCATTGGTGATTGCCGTGGTGAGGAATTTGCCGACGGCAACCGAGGCCGCATTGCCTATTGCGTTAAGAGGAATGGCAAGCACGAGCAGAGCGCCTGCTTCGGCAATCACTTCAGCCTTGCCGCCGCGCGAGACGGCGCGCACCAATTCGGCGGTGACAACGTCATCAAAGGAAAATCCGTCGCGAGCCGACCATTCCAAATTGCCGGTGTTGCCGTCGAATTGTGAAAATTCCGCCCCAAACCACTCTCGCAACTCCTGCAAACGAGCAGACGCCGCGCGTTTCGCGGCGGGAGCGGAACATGGCGAGGCGGGTGAAACTTCTGACATCGCTGCGACGCAGGTATTTTGCGAAGGGGGCATTTCAGGTCACTCAAAAAAGAGACGTTATTGTCACCCTGGTGCGCGGTGCTTGCTTTTCCGCCCCGCCTTCTCGTGATGCGCGCCAAGTAGTGCAACTCTAGGTTGCGAATCCGCTGCGGGCAATCATGACGCACTCAAAGACGCACTTTCGCTGCATTCGGCGTGTTGCTCGGCGGCTTGGCGAAGCTGGGTTTCGATGCGGCTCCATTGCCGCTCCAGAAGGGCAGGACCGATTTTCTTCGACCACTCGTGGATCGGCGAGCTGTTTTGGTCGGCGTCAAGGTGAAATACCATGGCGTCTGGTCCGACGCGGGTCCTCAAACGGTTTCGATGTTCCTCGACCATGCAGTGGATCCGGAATGGACGCGTGTTGGAGAATCTTAGGCCGGTGGTGAAGGTCAGCTCCAAGCGATGTTGCGCTGGCGCCAAGCTGAGGATTGCAGCAATGGCCCAACTTGCGTCGCGCGGCGGTCGGACAAACAGTCGGGGCTGCACAAGTGCGGCGTCTAAAAGTTGCAACAGGCGTTTCGGCCCCCAGCGTCGGGCCAATCGCCGCAGCAGAATTTGGTCTAGCGGACCGGCCGATCCTCCCAGCGTGATGGCGTCGAGCGTTTTGGTCGGCGGGCTCGGCCACTCCAGATGCCCCGCCGCCTTCGCCGCTTCAATAATGAAAAACGGGTTATGGGAGTATTTGGCGAACCCTTCGGCGTCAAGAACCAGAAACCGCGTGCAAATGTGTTGCCCTTTTCGATCACTGTACTCACCGCCAACGGCCTGAGAAAAGGCGACCACGGGCGATCCATTGTTGAGACGAAAAAAGTTGACGCTCGCCGCGAAGGGATGGCTATCGACCAAGGCGTCGTGGGCGGGCCCCCACGTGGAAAGCTCCAGCGAGGTATTGGCGTCGATACCGCTGCTGGCGGCGCAAATTTGATAGCCCGACATTCGGTCGGATACTTGCGACGCATAAATCGCCTGCTCGATATGCAACGGGTGTTGCTCGTAAAGATGCTCGCTCAATGGGACGTCCTGGCAGTTCAAAAAGGAGTCGGGAAGTGCGTAAGCACCGCGCGATAAATAACGGTCGCATTTGTGTAGCCATCGTCGCCAGACGGTGGGTGAGCGGTGAACCATCCCACGCTCTGGCGAGCATGGCTACGACACTAATTTTCCGCTCGATGCTAAGGGGGAGAACGTTGCATTGGCTGCGGCCCCGCTGAAGGCCTGCCGCCGCTGCAAGTACTACGATTTTTTGCGTTTTTGCCGACTACGCCGATCTTCAAATTGTTTGAGAAGCCAGAGAAAGGGTTCTGTCACGCCGCGCGGCTCCACTCGCAACGGCACCCGCACAAAAGTATTCCAATCGCGGCGGACGCCGCAGGAACCCACCACCCCGGCGGCGAAGAAACGGCAGCGGTCCCAGCGTTGTTGGCAATGTCCCCAAACGCCGGCCGCGTAACGCTCGGCGAATGCCGGAGGCGAATCGAAACAGGTGTTGCATTCGTCGGCTTTGGTGAACACGATCGCCAGCGGGTAATTTGATCTTTCCGTTGGCGTTGTTCGTTCAACTCGCGAAGGTAGCTCAGGATTTTCATTCCCGTGAGGTCATGGCCGCGATCGCCGTTTTCCAACCGGCTGGCGTCGATCAGCAACAAGGCGCCGGTGCATTTGGAAAGAAAAGCGCGAATCACGGGGTAGGAATGCGGGTGGTTGATTTCCTCCAGCAGGGCTTCTCCGGCCATGTCGGGGATCATGATTTCCAGCGGGTGGCGGCGGTTGCTCATCATGGCCTGATAGTGCATCCAATTCCAACGATCGGGTTCGTTGGGCGTTTTGTCGGGAAAATCGCAACGGGCCAAGGCCGCAATGGTCGCCTGTTGCAGAGAGATCGAAAACGCGCCGCGCGCCAGGAGTTGCAACTCCGAATTGCACGACGAAAGCATGTCGGTGAGCATGCCCAGATAGACCGTTTTCCCGGCGCCGGCGGCGCCAATCACGGCGATCATTTGCGGCTCCACCTGCTGGTCGTTCGCCTGATGCGCCAGCGCCATCGGCGCGTGGCACAGGTGGCACAGTTCGGAGTCAAACGTGTTTCCCTCGCCGCAAATAAAGCAAGCGATCGGTTTCATGTATTGCGCCAAACGATAAGAATCGAGCGGCACAATCGAATGACGACTTGTAACGGGTGATGTCATGGCGTCTCCGCGAGGGCGTTCGTTGATTCAGTAAGTTGATGGTCGCGTTGGGCGGCGGGCTCGTCTTCGAGGGAATCGAAGTCGGCGAAGGTGGTTGCTAGGTCGGCGGCGCCCAATGCGCAGCGGAAGCCAATGTTGCGCCGCCGCGAAAGCGGGTTCTCTCCGCTTTGAAATTGGCAAGCAGCCTGATTGGCGAAGTAGGTGTCAAACGCGCCGCCGCGGATGCTCCGCATGCCGGAATTGGTTTCGATGCGAGCTTCCGGCGGCTCCCAGGCGCCGAAGGAATCGGCGGTCCATTCCCACACGTTGCCCACCATTTGCAGCACGCCGCCGACGGTGGCGCCTTCTGGGTGTTGGTCGACGCCAACGGTGCTCTGACCATCGCTGGCCCACAGCCGGGCCGGCGAATCTGCGGGTGTATCGCCCCAGGGGAATTTGCGCTGGACGGGGCGCCGGTCGCCGACCGAAACCGGCCAACTCGCCGCCTTGACCCATTCCGGGTCGGTCGGCAAACGCGTGCCCACCCAACGCGAGTACGCCGCCGCCTCATACCAGCAAACGCCCACCACCGGGTGCGTTTGCAACTCTTTCAGATGCCGCCCGCCGCGCCAAAAGCGAGGGCCTGGGTGATCGGTCTGGTCGATGAAGCTCAACACGGCGGGCCATATTTCAGGATCCCAGAGCGACATGTCTTCGTAACCACCGGCGTCGACAAACTTCTGAAATCGCTGATTCGTGACCGTGTGTCGGTCGAGGTAGTAGGTTGTTACATGCACCAAGGCGCCGAGCATCGCATCCTCTTCTGCGTCTTCTTCATTACCGTTGAGAGCCCGCCACGATTCCATGAACACCGCCCCCTCCGGCGTAAAAGCCATGTCGTCTTCCAGACATTTGTGGGCGTGATTCACGGTCTCGGGTTCTAGGTCGGCCGCGATTTGCGGTCGGAGCAACAGCGCACATCGATTCTGCACGAACATCTGCCGGACGAGGTCGTGCGTTTCGAGAATGTCATCTTGATGCTCCGCCGCCCCTTCTACACAAGGTTCTTCCTCGTCGGCTTCCGCCTTCGAAAAAAATCGGCGAAGCGACGACAGCCAGCTCGACCAAAACACTCCCGCCGCCACCAGCGGCAGGGAAGAGCGAAACAGCAGGCATGCCCCGGCGATGGCCAATAAGGCGAACCCGCCGCCGGCGTACGCGGCCCAATAATGATATGATTTTGATTCCATAGATTTATTTACGTCTTGTTCGGCGTTTGGCGACATCTTGTTGGAGTTTGGCGAATTGCGCCTTGATCGAATCGGCTACAGGATCGGGTTCGTCTCGCGGTGCGTTCGCCTGCGGTTCGGAAGCAGTGCGTTGCGCCGCCGGCGTGTCCAACTGCTCGACCGCAACGACGCGTTTTTCCAGCAACGTTCGCACGTACCTTAAATCTTGTTGCAGTTGGTCAGACCGCGTGGCGACTTCTTGTTTCTGTTCGAAAATCGTCTCTTGCAATTCCGCCGCCCGACTGCGGACTATCTCGAGTTCGGCTTCCAACGCGGCCCGCTGTTGCTCCGAGGCGAGCAGCCGGTCGGCTTCGGCGCCGCTCACCGGCGCCCCTTCAGCATTCAGGTTCGGGTATTGCGACGCCTCCACCTTAAACTCCTCCAGCAATCGCAGGGCGTTGGCGAGTTGTTGGTCATGATGATCAAAATGCGCGGCCAGCGAATCGGCGTCGCTGCGCTGGTGTTCGAGTTCGCGAGTGCGGTCGTCGAGCTGGCTCTGCACCAGCTCCAGTTCTTTTTCCTTCGACGCCAACGAAGCTCGGAACACATGCAGTTGTTCAAAGAGTTCGTCCACCAACTGCTCCAAAGCCTGGAAGTCTTCGCGAAAACCTTGCAGCGAATCCTGGTAGGGGCGCCCTTTTTCGAACAACTTTGTTTTCATAAGCGTTCAGCAGTCCTGCGTCCGAAATCGGCGCAAAAGAGGCTTGTGATAACCGAACCCGGCGCACTGAAAACCGATTGCCAACGAAGCATGAGCGCAGTCGCACACACGCGGCGGTGATCAACACAAAATTCCAGCGGCCAGACGAATGTCCTGGTGGTCGATGTGTGTTTAACTCCAAGCGACCGAATAGGACGCATTCGCATCACGAGGATGCAACTGCGCCGCACCTTGCCGCGTGAGGGGCATCCGTCACAAATCGTGAGAGAAATTGCGAGAACTCGCCTGACGGAATACACCCATCTAAAACGTAGGTCGGAAAACCGACTACGTCAAATTTATAGCGTGAAGAAAGTTATCCATGCCCTATGGGGCAGCCCCGAAATAAGGTTATTCTTTCAGCGTGATTTGCAAAATCACGCTTTCCGATTCCGTGCCGGGCATGGGGTACGAAGCCACACGCCGTAATTCGAGCTTGCTTAGCAGGCCGCGCTCCCGCGCTTCCTTGCGCTCGTCCACCCAGCGTGGCCCTTTGATGAGCAGCAGCCGATGGAAGGCGGCCCAGTGTGGGTCAAACCATTTCAGCATGCGCGACATCGAACCGACCGCCCGCGCGACAAGCACGTCGTAGCGAAAGTCGTCGAGCATATGCTCGGCGCGGGAATTGAAAACCGTCACCGGCAACTCGAGATCGGCCACGATGGAATCGAGCGTTTGCGCTTTCTTGCCGACCGATTCGGCTAACGTCATTTGCAAGTCAGGACGTATTATCGCGAGTATCACTCCGGGCGCGCCGCCGCCGGAGCCGACGTCCAACACCTCTTCTCCCGGCTGCAAATGCTGGGCGAGTTGCCAAGCGTCGACCACATCGCGCGAGGCGAACGTATCGAAGTCGGTGTGGCGGGTCAGGTTGAGCTTTTTATTCCATCCCCAGAGCAGTTCGCGGTAGTTGTCTAACTGGGCGAATTGCTGCTCCGGCAAGTCCAGGCCGCAACGCTGCAGCGCTTCCTCAAAAGATTCCGAGGGTTCTCTCGCTTCTTCGATCGACTCTGAGGTTTCATTCACGCGTTTGGGCCGCCATTGCTCTGTGATTCATCTGTGTATGTTTATACCTTCTAACACAACTTAGTAGGTCAGCGTCAAACTCCGTGTTTGAAACGCCAAACAGGGGTTATGTTAGGAGCTCTTAGGTTTGATCGTTCACCACGAACGGCGGATCGGGTGGATACTCCGCAATTTCGATATGATGGCCATCGGGGTCGTGGAAAAAGGTCTGATGGATGCCGCCGGCGTTCACTTGCTCACGATACGCAATGCCGTGCTCTTCGAGAATGGCGGTCACTTGGCTGGCGTCGTCCACGGCGAAGGCTAAATGGTTCCTGCGTGAATCGATTTCCGTGGAACGCTCGCCAACTCCCGCCGCATTTTCGATAATGTGGATCTGCATACCGTAGCCCGCCAGCCAACCGCCGCGGAAATGGAACCCCGGCCGCTCCAACTCCTTGAACCCTAACACCTCCATGTAAAACGCCTTGGACCGCTCGGGAGAGGCGGTCGTCAGGGCGGCGTGGTGCAACCGCTGAATGGGGAGTGAGGTCATGGTCAAATCCGAGAGGTCGAAAGTGTGGGCCAACAACAGCGTAGGCCAACAACAAGGGCCAGTATAAAACACCCGCCAACCACGACAACCGACCCGCCGCTATTAAGATGCGGAGTTTATGGCGATTTTCTCGATTTTGCGGATTAGGCGGTCGATAAACCTATCCAGGCCGGAAAACGCGCTCTGCGCCGCCTGGAGTGCTGGCGTTTTTGATGTGCTGGCGTATCCAGCCGGCTCCGATTTGCCGTTGAACGACCTATCGGCCACCGTGCGAAGCATGGCGATTTTACGACAAAGGAAACTTCGATGATGTTGCGATTCTTCGGCCTAGGCTGGGCGTGTCTGTTGGTGGTGCTGGCTACGGGGTGCTGCACCGACAGCCTCTACCGGGGCGGCTTCGAGGGCGCGCCCATTGCGGCGGCATGCGACGATTGCGGAGGCGGCGGCTGCGATTCATGCGCCGGCGGAGTTGGCCGCATCGGTTTGCTGTCTTACATGAAAAACGCACTGACCTGCGGCTCCGGCTGCGGTGAATTCTACTTGCATCCTTGGATCAACGACGCGCCCGACGACTGCGACTCTTGCGACGACTACGGAAATTGGACCGGCCAAAAAAGTTGCGATTCCTGCGGCAGCCACGAATGCAGCGGCGCCCGGTTGGGCAATCTTTGGGGCTCTCGAATACACGAGGGTTGTGGATCGGCAGGCGGCGGCGAGGTGTTTGTTGATGAAGGGTATGTCGACGAAGGCTATGTCGCCGATGAGCATGCAGACCATGGAATCGTGGAAAGCCGCCCCGGCGAATTTGAAGGCGCTATTCGCGATGTTCAGGTGTTCGAGGGAGTTGTCGGCGGCCCTCAAAAAGAGGTCGGCAGGGCAAAGACAGTATACAACCGCAGGTCGCGATCTCGGAAAACGGCGGGTGGGTATCGCGCGGCGCCGCGTCGTTGATTTCCCGGAGGCAAAACACGGCTGTTGTTTTTTCATAACCGTTCACAGATTTTGAACTGTCGGCTGGATATTATCGCAATTTCCCGCAGCGCCGGCGGAAGTTCAGACATTGCTCAGCGGTTTCTGAGCGGACATTTCAACGCAGAGAACGCAAAGGCGCGGAGGGCCGCAGAGGACGGGCGCCAATCATCTCGGCTCAAGTTGACGATGCAATGCAATCGCACAGCCGATGAACATCGCCGAGGTTTGATTTTCTTGCCTTTCGTTCTTCTCTGCGGCCCTCTGCGCATCTTTGCGGCCTCTGCGTTTCCCGCCTTCGTAACCGTATATCGGTTATTCGCCGCCGGACAGATTGCTGTCGCAAATTCCCGCAGCGCCGTGAACGGTTGTTGTTGTTTCACACCCGTTGCCTAGCCACGATTTCGTGATGCATGCTGATGCAAACCAAACCCAATGCGCCGCGAGTTGCCTCCCAAACGGTCTTCACCGAAACGCACCAAGGCTGGGCGATTGAAGTTTCGCGGCGCCGCACCGGTTTTACCATCGTTCGCCAAATGTTTCATGTTTCCGTGAGAAACGAGACCGAGGCGGGCGCGTATTTTCACGGCTTCCATTCGGTAACGATGGCCGTGGAAACAGCTCGGCGATTTATCCGGCAACATGCCGAGCGACAAGTCGTGCTCAAGCAAGTGCGGCGCCTGCGAAAGCACGCGCGAACTTCTCGCTCCGCCGCTTGAATGCGAGCCAAGCCTCGTCACTCCTTACCGCGTTTTTCCCACACGCCCCTTTGACGATCTTCGCCGGTTGAAGTATACCGAGCGAAGGCCGCGCCGCGCGTAACGGCGCGCGACAAGAAACAGGGTCAAGGAGTGTTCGGCGTATGGAGAGTTCGGTAGATGGCGTGCTCGTGGAGCAAACGGAGTTGGGGTATGGCGTACTGGCGATCAGAAGTTTTCAAGTCGACGATGTCGTCGGAGAAGTGCAAGGCGAATGGATCGATGATCCTGACTACAGTTCCGATTATTGCATCGACATGGGCGGCGACCTTTCGTTGGAGCCCCGTGCTCCCTATCGGTTTTTGAATCATTCCTGCGAACCCAATTGCGAATTTATCTCTTGGGCGAAAGCCGATGGTGAGAAAGAATCGGTTTGGCTGTGCGCGACTCGCCAAGTTCAAGCCGGCGAGCCGCTCACGATCGACTATTGCTGGCCCGCGGAAACCGCGATTCGCTGCCTCTGCGGCAGCCCCCGATGTCGTGGCTGGATCGTCGACCCCGATGAACTCGACCAACTGCCTCTGGCAACCTAGGGCTTTGTCACAGCTTAATTTTAGAATCAGCCGCAGGGCGCTAGCGGGCTGTTGTCTTAGGCGCGGTTGCTGGGATTTTGAATTTCGTGGGCTGGCCGTTTTTTCGTTTGACGCGTGTGTTGGTCAACGAGCAGCCAATGGCCCCCTTGCCGCGACTCAACTTGCTCTGAATTCGCGCAGGGTTCCCCCTATTTCGCCTAGCTTGTCGCTTGAGCCCTCGGAACGTCGAGCGCGGCGCGCAACTCGGTCCAGCGGCTCATCAGTTTCTTTAAGTTGAACGCCGTCGATGCCCAAAGCCATTCTTGGCCCATGGGAGTCAGTGTAGTTCGCTTTGCGTTTTCGTCGGCTCAAGGGGACCGTCCTCGTCAGAAAAAGTTCGCCGCAAGCGCCCTCGCTCCAGCGAAACAAAGCCTAGCGCAACCCCAGAAAATCGCAAGTGCTATTCCCCTCAATTTGCGGATACACTAAATCAACAGCCCACTAGCGCCCTGCGGCTGATTCTAAAATTAAGCTGCGACAAAGCACTACCCATTATTGCCGGAAGACGCCCCCTGTTATCGGGACTTTCTCACCCGTTCGCTCAGTCTTTCAGCCACGGATGGCTCACCCGACATTTCGGCAAATTTTATCATCTTCCGCAATAAACCCCCAGAAAACGATTGGGTGTCGGGCGCCTGGAGCGTTTCCCGCATAATTTCCTTGGCTAGCACCGAGAGCGACTGGTAGGCCGCCATTTTGTCGAGTTTGTTCATTTGCCGGTACACGCCCGCCAAAAAACGTTGGGTTTCGCCATCGTAGGGATGGAGCTTCAACTACTGCAGGTAAGCCTTTTCCGCCTCTTCAAGTTCGTGGCGCGTTTCATGCATCCAGCCCTTGAAACGCCAGAAGCGGCTGTCTTCGGTGGAAGAAGGAGGCGCTTGGGCGAGTAACTTGGCGACACGGTCAACCTTGCCGCGAAAACTGGCCATGTTCAACTGGAAAGCCAAGACTTCCCGGTTATGCGGAAATCGCTCCAGCAAAACATTCATGAGCCGCTCGGGACGCGATATTCCGCTCTCATCGACCAACTCCGCCTCTTCATCCAGCGCCGCCGAGCGAACAAGATGATAGGCTTGCGCCACCAGAAAGGTTTCGTTTTCCGGCGACGATTGCAGCCAACGCTGGTTGACATCGTAACCATTGGTGAAGGTGATCCAGTCGGCGGCTATTAAGTAGACGTAGGTCTCGGGGACATCGCACCCCGTCGCAATCGCTCGGCGCGCTTCGGCAATCAGCTTGCCGCGCTGGCGCGACATGGCGTAGTAGAAAAGCAGGCGTCGATGGGCTTCCGATGCTTGAGGTTGCAGACGCAAAATGCGTTCGCAGGTTTCCGCCCCCGCAATCGGTTGGTTAAGGGCGCCGAACTGCAAGTGGCTCAACTCAAACAACGCCACCGGGGTGCGGGCATCGGAATCGGGCAGGTGATAAAGGTAATACGCCGTGCGAATGGAATCGCCTTGCTGGCTCGCCGCTTCGGCCGCGTAAAGCCAGGGGAGGGCCAAGTCGGGGCGATGTTGCACCCATTGTCCGGCGAGGTTTTCCAAGCGCGGCCACTGTTCCGACTTACTAGCTGCATCACATTCCGCCTCCAGCCACACCACCCGACGTCTGCCAGACTCCATGTACGCCAGGGAGGCTATGCAGATCACCAACGCGACGGCCAAGAGCCGGATCAGATTGCGGCGGCTACGCTTCATGTTCGATTGTGCTATTCGGGGCGGCGAGTGAAAGGTTCAAAAAACCAAATCGATTGCGGCTCATGGGGATTCCCACTTCTCGTATTATATACTTCGTTCCGCTGGAGAGGGCGCAATGGTCATCGAGGGAAGTATAACATAATGATGCTTTTTCGGCGGGCCGCTTCGCGCACCGATTTCCCAAGCTATTGAGCAGTCGTGCGAAGGATAGCCGTTTGCGAACTGGTTATCCGCCCCGAAATTGGGGTATAATTGGCTGCTCTCCCTCAGCGAATTCGAGTCAGGCTATGAAACGACGAATGGTTGCTGTGTTATCGGTGTGTGTGATCGTGAGCGGGGTGATCATCGTTGCCCGTTCCCGGCCGGCGCCCGGGCCGGCGCATGCTGTAGCGCCTGCGGCTGGCAATCTGTTTGAGCGTCCTGTCGTGATGCGTCTGTCGCGGCCCCAGCCACGCCCACAAAATTATGTGGGCAGCGATGCGTGCGCTAGGTGCCATGAAGAGATTTTCGTGCAATACCGAAAAACAGACATGGGGCGTTCCATGGCGGCGATTCAGCAGGCAACCGTGATCGAAGACTACGAATCAAAAAAGGTGATCGGCCTTGCCGAAAAACGAGGGTATCAAGCCAGACGCGAAGGGAATACGTTCACACACCATGAGATCACCTACGACGTGAACGACGAACCTTTGTTCGACCTCGGCCAGCCGATCCGTTTTTCCGTGGGTTCGGGAAAACGCGGCAGGGCCTATCTGATCGAACGCAAGGGCCGCTTTTATCAGTCGCCTCTGGGGTGGTATTCCCAGTCGAAGCGGTGGGATCTTTCGCCAGGGTATGTCCCCGGGAGGCACCCTCGCTTTTCCAGAGAAGTCGGCGACGGCTGTTTGTATTGTCATGCCAGCGCCAGCACGCGTCAGACGACGGGCGATACCGAAATGGGCGATACCGAAATGGGCGATACCGAAATGGGCGATACCGAAATGGGCGATGCCGAAGGGGCCGAACAAAATGCCGACCACCATAACGACCACAACGCCGCCTCGTTATTTGAAGCAGCCATCGGTTGCGAACGCTGCCATGGCCCTGGGGAAGCGCATATCGAGCACCATTCCGAAGAAATCGACCAGCAAGACATCGCCGATCCGATTGTGAATCCGGCCAATCTTGCTCCGAAACAGCGAGACGCCATTTGTTTCCAGTGCCATTTATTGGGTCGGTCGGTGATCCCCCGTTACGGCCGCGATTTCTACGACTTTCGCCCCGGCGACACCTTGGAAGATGTGTTCGTCGTTCTTTCGCAAAAGTCGGATACGCAAGTTCGGGAAACCGTGCGCGCGGTGAGCCAGGTGGAGCAGATGCGGGCCAGCAAATGTTATCAGGCGTCGGCGGGCAAAATGGGCTGCGTTACCTGCCACGACACACACACTGTTCTGGCGGCCGAAGATCGTGATTCGCACTATCGGAATCGCTGCAATCAATGCCACCGCGCCGACGACCATGGCTGCTCCGTCGCTCTTGAATCGCGTCAGCGTTCGCCGGCTGGCAACGCCTGCACCCATTGCCACATGCCGGGGCTGCCGACCGACGCAGTGCCGCATACCGCCATGACCGACCATCGCATTCTCCGCAACACAGTGCAAGAAAAAACGATCAAGCAACCGGCCGCCAAAAAAACGGGGCGCCCCGCGCTGCGTGTTTTTGACGACGCCGACCAACGGCTCCCCAAGGCGGAAATCGATCGCGCGCGCGGCATCGCCCTCATGACCGACGCCTGGAATCGTCACGATCGATACCTCGCTTCACAGGCCCTGACAAAGCTCCTGAAAGCCTTGGAATTTTCCACGCTGCCGATCTCCGCTCGCGTATCCCGAATCGACGACGTCATGCTGCTCGAAGAATTGGGGGCGGCCTATTTTATATTGCAAGATTTCACCGCCGCGAAGAGCTGTTGGAAACGAGTGTTGGAGCTCGAGCCTCAAAACGAGACAGCCCTGTTGGGAATCGCGAACGTGGCGGTGGAGTCGTCTGACATCGACACTTACGCCGCTTGCCTGGAGCGGCTGCGAAAGATCAGCCCCGCGATGCCCGCAGTGCTCGAAATGCGCGTCAAACTGCAAACGTATAAAAAAGACCTGCCCAAAGGCGCCGAAGAAGCGGAACGCGTGCTGAAAATCGACCCGACCATGGTTTCGTTGCGAGTGTGGTTGGTCGATATTTATCGTCGCTTGGGGGAAGACAAAAAAGCAGACCGCCATCGCCGCTTGCTGGAGAAAATGGGCGTGGGCAAAACGAAAAAACGGTAGAGACCGCCTACGCCGCGTCGAGCGAGGGAAGCGGTTTACCTTGCAGTTGATACACGTACCGTAATAATTCCGCCACGGCCGCGAATTGCTCGGTGGGAATCGGTTGGCCGATCTCGACCTCTTTATACAGAAACTGCGCCAGCGGCTTGCGTTCCACAATCGGCACGTTGTGCTCCAGGGCAAGGCGGCGAATGCGCTGCGCGACAACACCCGCCCCCTTCGCGACCACAATCGGAGCGGGGTCTTTTTCGATATCGTACTTCAACGCCACCGCCAATTCCGTGGGGTTCGTAACCACCATATCGGCGCTGGGAACGGCCTCGCTCATGCGGTTCAACGCCATCTGACGTTGGATCGTTTTTCGCCGCGCGATCATTTGAGGATCGCCCTGCAAATTCTTCATTTCCTCGCGCACTTCCTGGTCGGTCATGCGGATGTCTTGTTCATGTTTCCAGCGTTGGTAGAAATAGTCGATCAAGGCCAAGATGAACAGCACGGCGCCGATTTTTGCGGCCACCCAGAATAATGTTTGCCCGATGAAGGCGGCTGTCTGGGGAACTTCGATCGCCGCCAGTCCCATGACATTTTCCCAGTCGTTCCACAGACTCCACAGGCCAATACCCGCCACCACCGCCACCTTGAAAACGCCGAACGCCAGGCGAACCCAATTGGAAATCGAGAACAGTCGTTTGACGCCCTGCATCGGGCTGGCGTTGCTCCACTTGGGAGCGAGTTTTTCGGGCAGGAAGAGGAAGCCCACCTGAAACAAGTTCACCACGACCGCCGCCAAGAGAAAGAAGCCCAAGAGCGGCGTCAGCGTGCTGGCCAAATCCCACATTAAGCGCCGCAAGTGCGCGAACGCATCGGAGGCGTCAAAATACAGTACGGTGTGTTCGGTGAATTGTCGAACCGTGAGCCGGCTGAGAAATTTGGTCACGCCGCCGCCAAGCATCGCGAGCGCCAACACGGCGGCGAGGAGAATAGCGGCCGAGGAGAGGTCCTGGCTTTTGGGAATCTGGCCTTGCTCGCGCGCTTTGTCGCGGCGATGCGGTGTTGCGTCGTGTGTTTTTTCGCCAAAATCTTCAGCCATGCTGGCTCAATAAGCTCACGTAAAAATTCGTTGAACTGCGGATTTGAGTTCGGCTAATGTTTTTCGTAACCGTTCATGGACTATTCGCTATCGGATAGACTGCTCTCGCATTTCCACACGCCCTCGGCGGTTTCCGGGTGATCATTTCAACGCAGAGGGCAGTCTCCAATCATCCGGCCCCAAGTTGGCAATGTAATGCAATAGCTCAGCCAATAACCATCGCCGATATTTCGTTTTCTTTCTTTTCATTTTTTTCGTAACTACTCAGCGATGATCACACGCTGCTTTTTTGCGAGAACCACGAATGGACACAAATTCACACGAATGAATTTCAACGGACTCTCAGGTTTTCTCCTGGAAACAAGCGACGTCAGCCGTGCCATTACGTGGAAAGCTCGCCACAAGAATTCGTGTCTATTCGTGTTCATTCGTGGTTCCATCAAGCACCGATCGAAGCTCGTCGCTGAATAGTTACCATTTTTTCTTCTCTGCGGCCCTCCGCGCCTTTGCGATCTCTGCGTTTCCCCTCTTCGTGATTATGGGTTATTCGGCGTCGGCTGGGTTGTTGTCGCAATTTCCCGCGCCACCGTGCATGACCAATACTTTTCGAGCAGGAGCTAATTCGCTTGCAGCGCCTCGCGCAGCAGTTCGATGGTCGGTTCGAATTGTCCTTGGAAGATCCAAACGGCGCCGCCCAGCGAGATGCAAAGCACCGCCAGCATCATCATCGAGTTAAGGCTGAAACCGATCGCGATGACATTCAACTGCGGCAGCGTACGGCTGATCAGTCCAAGAATCAGAATCGAAACCAGCAGCGCCACCATCACCGGCGCCGCGGCGCGCATGCCCAGCACAAAACTCGAAGACACAATTTGCAGCAAGGCGTGAGCGACATTCAGTTGCAGCCCCGCTTGCCCGGGCGGCATTTCGCGGAAAGTATCAAGCAGCGCGCTGAGCAGTTGGCGGTGCCCGCCGATGATGATAAACACCGTGACCATCATGAGGTTCAAAAATTGTGAAAACAGGGGAACGCTGGCGTTGAAGGTGGGGTCGAAAGCGTCGGCGAGTTGCATGCCGCTCATCTGGCCCAGCACTTGTCCGGTGAGTTGCAAACCGGAGAACAACGCCACGATTCCCAGCCCCAGGGCGAGTCCCAGCACGGCTTCGCTGGCCAGCAGAACGAGCAGTTGCAGCAGGTTCGCGGGCAGTTCCAGCGGCGTATCCCAGAGCGTGGCGGTTGTCATCGCCGAGATGCCGATCGCCAACAGCGCCCGGATGCGAATCGGAATGGACGGCGAGGCGAACATGGGCGCGGTCATGATCAGCGCGCCGATGCGCGTGAGCACAAGAACAAAGACCAGGAAATTGGTCAGAAATGCGTCGAGAAATTCGTTGGACATCTATGTTGGTTCATGGGTGGCGGCTCTACCGCGCACGGTTGCAATTGGCGTATTTTTCGTTTAACGGCAAGCCGAAGGCGACTGTGTTTTCTTGGTTTGCTCGAACGCGTGGGCTCAAAACGCAGTCGCCTTCGGCTTGCCGTTAAACGAGCTTTTGCTAGCCGTGTGAAGTATAAAACGTCTAACCTCCGGTCACGATGCGCGGCGCGTTTACGATAATATCATGCGAATACTCGGCCAAATAATTCATCAGCCAGGGCAGGCAGAACCCCAAGGCGACAATCATCGCCACGACCTTGGGCACGAACGAAATCGTTTGATCTTGAATTTGAGTGAGTGCTTGTAATAGTCCCACGACCAGTCCCACCGCCATGCCCACCACGAGCACGGGCGCGCCGAGAATCAAGGCGGTAAGAATGGCTTGCCGACCAAGGTCGATTGCGTATTGAGCGTCCATTGTTTTGTTCTCTCCTTTGAGTTTCGCCTTGTTGGCGGGGCGTTATCCGTTGTTGGCGCGAGCCGGTCAGGTATAGGGAGCGAAACTTTCCATCAACATGCCGACCACCAGCCGCCAGCCATCGACCATCACAAACAGCAACAGTTTGAAGGGCAGTGAAATCATTACCGGCGGCAGCATCATCATGCCCATCGAAATCGTGACGCTGGAAACGACGATGTCGAGGATCAGAAACGGCAAATAGATTTGAAAACCGAGCAGGAAGGCGACCTTCAACTCGCTGAGCATGAACGCCGGCGCCAGCACTCGCAGCGGGACGTCGTCCCAACCTTGCGGTTCGGGCGTATCGGGCGGGAGGTGCTCGAAGAACAGCCAGACGTCGTCCACGTTGCGAGCTTCTTCAATCTGCCGGCGCATGAACCTTCGAATCGGAGCGGCGCCCGCCCGCCAGGCTTCGTCCAAAGACATATCCACCGCGGGGTCGGTATACGGCGCAATGGCGTCGTCATAGACTTCCGTCCAAACGGGCGCCATGATCAACAATGTCATGAACAACGCTATCGAGGTAATCACTTGGCTGGGAGGAAGCTGTTGCGTACCCAGAGCTTGCCGCAGCAGCCCCAACACAACCACGATCCTGATAAAACTCGTGGTCATCAAAAGCACCGCCGGCGCGAGGCTCAACACCGTCAGCAACAGCATCACTTGCAGGGAAGAGCTGAGCCCTTCGGGGCTGGTCCAGACGTTTGGCCCGCCGCCGAAATCGGGCAGTTCGAGCGGAC
Source organism: Planctomycetota bacterium (assembly GCA_024276655.1). Lineage (GTDB taxonomy): Bacteria > Planctomycetota > Planctomycetia > Pirellulales > Pirellulaceae > SZUA-33. The sequence continues at coordinate 47,304 of JAJRWU010000068.1, read as the reverse complement.
GCGGCGTGACCACCGGCGGCTCTTGCGCCAGCGCCGGCTTCCAAGCCAAAAGCAGAATCGCGAGCAGCAGCGCCATTGCGGCTGGCAACCAACGGCGCGCGGGCCGCCCGACAACGCGCGGTTGTTTCAGTTTGTGTTGTACACGATGAATTTTTCGCAGCATGAGTTGGCCGCCATTTCCCTTGGCGTTTTAGGCAATATCACTGGCAACCGGAGCGGTAGACGTTCTCGCTTCGGCGCCGAGAAATCCCTTCGGCGCGGGTTCCTCTCCCATGCGCCCCAATACTTGTCGAAAGGACTCGGTAATGCTGTTGTTCTGATTCGCCTGGCAGACGCCCGCCAGACGATCGACCTCCAGCGGCTCGGTAATTTCCGCCAGCGAAACGGCGCCTTCCGCCGACACCGCCAGCAGCACCAGCTTGTTGCCGAACCGCACCACGTGCATTTGCATTCGCGCCGAGAGGGGCGACTTTCCCAACACTTCCAGCACTTCGGCCGGCATTTGCGCGTGGAGCGCCCGCCCGCTGCGTCGGGCGAACCAAACGACAAGAAAAAATAATCCCAGCACCACGCTCAGACTCGCCGCCACCGTCATGAAGGCGCTGCTTCTGGTCGGCGTGGGCGTTTGCAACTCCCCTGCGGCGTTTTTTGAACGCGGCGGTAAGGGATCCGATCGTTTTGCCGCAACGGCGCTGCCGGCGTTACCTTGTAGCCTTACCTCGCCACGGCTGGGGACAACCGGCGCTCCCACTGAAACGGCGGCCCGACGTTCCCGATACGGCGGTTGCCCATAAGAAGAGGTTTGCTCGGCCTGCCCTCGCTGTTTCACATGCCCTTGCTGTTGCAACAATTCTCCGGCGGCGGCGTCCACCCCCGTGGGCGACCTCAAATCGACCGCGGCTTCGCGTTGGCCAAACCGTGGCGGCGCTCCATGAGGCGGCGCCATAACGACCGCCAACAGTAGTGTGCTCGTCAAAGAAGGCATCCGTTCACATTCCTCAAAATTTTGCTAAATTTTTCGCGTTTCAGCGGCGATAACGATAAAGCGTAAGTCCGGCCTGGATTGACTCCAAAATTGTGGTTGGGTCACGAGAAGTTGCTCTCCTTAGCACCGCTCGATAAATAACTGTCGCATTTGTGTATCCATCGTCGCCAGACGGTGGGTGAGCGGTGAACCATCCCACGCTCTGGCGAGCATGGCTACGACACTAATTTTCCGCTCGATGCCTACTCTTCCCTGAAAGCGGGGCTACGCCGCTTCTTCGCCCCACACCAACTCCGCGATACGCACGCAAAAACTGTCGTTGAGAACCAGCACTTCGCCACGCGCGATCAAACGCCCGTTGGCAAAAACGTCGACCGGGTCGCCGGCCAGTTTGTCGAGCGCCACGACCGACCCCTTCCGCAGCGAAAGGATATCCTTGAGGTACATCTGGGCGCGGCCCAATTCGATGCGAATCTTGAGATCAACATCGCTGAGCAGGTAGAGGGTGGCTTTGTCGGCCGACGCCGGTTCGCCCGCGAACTCTTTCAGTTCGAACGCTCCCAGCCCGGGAGGCGCCTCGCCGGTCGGTTGGTCGACGGAGGCCAACGCCATTTCGGCCTGCTGCAAAAGAAATTCGATATCGCCCTGCGATTGCGTCTCGCCGGAGGCGCCCGCCATGGCGGGCGCTGGTTGGGGCGGCGGTGGAGATGCTGGTGGAGGCGGCGCTGGCGGAGAAGATACTGCCGGGCTAGCAGCCGCCGGCTTGGGAGGGCCGCCCGCGCCTTGATTGAGCAAGGCCTCGATCTCATCTTGACCGAGAGCGCCGCTGTCGTCCGGCTCTTCGGCAGGCGCCGCTTCAGCGGCGGGCTCGGCTTCAGAGGCGGGCGGCTTCGACGAACCGGCGGCCTGTTGCGCCTGGCGCAAAAGCTCTTCGATTTCGTCTTGGCCAATTTGTTCTGAGTCGTCTGCCATGGGAATCCATTCCTTTGCGGCAGGTTGCGTGCTTCCGACAGCCGGACGCCGATTCCTTGCAATCATCCTCGATATGCAAAAACGCCATTCCGGCCGCGCGAAGTTATTAACTGCTCCAAAATCTACTGCTCGACGAACGAAAATTCGCTAAACACGACCGATTGCAGCAGCGCCTTTCCTAACAGGCGGTTAGTTTTCTCCAATATCTTCCTTTTAATCAACCCCAACCCGGGATCGGTAAGATCGGTAATTTCCGAGTTGCGCACCGTAACAATAACTTGCTCTCGAAATCGGTGCTCCGAACGCGTGAAAAGTTTCTGGAATTCGTCGGCGTCTTCGTCGATAATCGACCCAAAAAGATGGAAGTCGATCCGCAAGGTTGTGTTGCTGGTGGGTTGGAAGGCGGTCACGCTATAATTCCCCAGATCTTGCTCGGTCATGGGGACGGCTTCACCTTCCGGCGAGAGAAGATCGACGGGGTCTTGGGAGCTTGGTCGGCGTTCTTCCAGTTTTTTTTCGGCCAACGCGACCACCTCCTCGGCGCTGGGAAACCACAGATACGCCACCGCGCATTCCACCACGATCACCGCGCCCATGAACGCCGCGGCCATTACCATGCCTATTAGTGTTTTCATGCCGCCAGGACTTGGCGCCGCTTCAGGTTGCTCATTCTCTGCCATGAAGAATTCTCCCCTCCCATGCGCCGGCTACGCCGATTAGGAGGAATATAACAGTTGATGCTAGCGTTGGCGGAACTCAGGGGGCCGTACTTTCGAAAAAACGCTCCCGCCGTTTCGCATCACCGCCTGAGAGGCCCTCTACTACTTGATCTAGCATATAAACCTCGACGCGCGGGTTAAGTTTTAGTTGAAGTGGGTCAGATCCTACATGCAGTGGTTCGTTTGGACCGGCGGAAGTGATTTCAATGCGCCGAGGGTTGATTCCCAACTCATTGACCAAATATTCCATGACGCTGCGCGCACGTGTGTAACCCAACTCCCAGTTCTCGCGGAATTTTTTTCCGCCGGCGCGCGGCCGCAACGACGTATGGCCGCGAACGGCGATCTTCTGCGGCTTGCCGCGCATTTCGTCCGCCTCGATTTCAAGATCGTGCTTATTGCTATCGGAGAGGTCGGGATCACCCTCCAGATAGTGAATCACGGTGCCGATCCCCGTTTTCTTGCCGGGGCTAACGACCCGCACGCGAGGAAAATCGCCCGAAGGCGCCTTGACTTTGTCGCCGCCTTGCGTGGTGTCGAAGCGGTTGGCTCGGCCCTGAGCGGCTATTTTGGCCACGGCCGAATTACGCGGCTTGGCTTTGCCCGGCGCCATGCTCATCATGGATTTGTCGTAGCCGAATTGCTGGCGAAGCGATTCCACCATCGCCTGATAGCGTTCTTCTTCCTTGATTTCACTCATCGACACCAGCATGATGAAGAAGGTCAGCAGCAACGACATCATGTCGCCGAAGGTCACGACCCATTCCGGGATGCCGATTTCCTCTTCTTCCATTTCCATGTGTGGGGCTCACGTAAAAATTGGTGAGTCGAGCGTTAAGGCGAGCGGCGGAAACTAACTTACCCGCACGCAGCGGGAGTCGGTGAGTTTTTTTGGGTTCCCGCCTACGCGGGAATGACCGTTTTCTGATTCACTCGCTTGCGCTTCGTGCTTGTATTAGGTAAATTCTCATCCGCCGCGCGCCTAAGCTGCATCCTTCTCGGCGCCGCGTTGGTTGGGCGGCAGGAACGTGTTGAGTTTCTGCTCGATCACACGCGGGTTCTCTCCTGATTGAATCGCCATGATTCCGCGAACCACAATCTCCTTGGCCAGCAATTCCTGCTTGTTCATGAAAGAGAGCTTCTCCGAAAACGGCAGAAAAATAACGTTGGAAACGATCGCGCCGTAGAGCGTTGTGAGCAACGCCACCGCCATGCCAGCGCCGATTTTGGAAGGGTCCGACATATCGCCTAGCATGATGATCAGCCCCAGCAGCGTGCCGATCATACCGTAGGCCGGCGCAAAGCGGCCGAGTTGATCGTACACGCTCTTGCCATCGCGGTGGCGCGTCGCGACGGCGTCGATTTCGGTGCGAAGAATGTCTTCGATCACTTCCGGCCGCGTGCCGTCGACGGCCATTTGCACGCCCAGCGTGACGAATTTATTTTCGATCTCCTCGATCCGGCCCTCCAACGCCAGCAATCCGTCGCGGCGAGCGGTTTCCGCCAAGCTAACAATCTGCTCGACCAAGCCGGAGAAGTCCTCCGCTTTGTTCAAGAACACTTTCTTGGCCACCATCGGCGAAGCCAGCAACGACTTCAACGGGAAGGAAATGAGCGCCGCGGCGATCGCGCCGCCAATCACGACCAATCCCGAGGGAACGTCGATGAACGACCCCAACGAGCCGCCGCCAACGATAATCGCCGCGAGAATCAGGCCGAACGCCGAGACAACCCCCACCACGGTCGCGATATCCATTTACTCACCTGTGCTTTCTGGTTGGGGTCGGCTGGCTCTCGGCGGAGGAATAAAATGCTTCGCCTGCTGGTACTGCAAAGCCAGGCGAACCACTTCCTCCATGGTTTCCCGCACTACCAAACGCTCGCCCGTGGTGAGCGTGACAAAGGTATCGGGTCGGGCTTCCACGAATCGAATCAACTCCGCATTCAAAATGAACGCTTCGCCGGTCAGATGACGCACCTTAATCATGGCGATCATCCTCCGTGTAAACTCGTATCGATTTCTTTGCAAACATGGTTCAAAGCCTGTCAGCCGCTATGGAAATTATCGTAGGTTGAGTAGTTCATCAAGCATTTGTTGCGCGGTCGTGATCACGCGCGTGTTCCCTCGGTATTGGGTCGACGCCAAGACCAAGTCGATCAGGTTTTGACCGATGTCGGTGTTCGATAGCTCCACGGCGCCGGCAATCACCTGCCCGATGCCGTTGCCGCCAGGATTGCCCTCCACCGGCAGGCCGGAGTTCACGCCCAGCGAGTACAGATTCTGGCCACGCTGCTCCAAACCCGAGGGGTTGGCGAAACGAGCCAGTCGGACTTGCCCCAAACTGCGGCTCACGCCGTTGGTGAACGCGCCGCTGATGATGCCGTCTTCGCCAATACTAAAGCTGGTCAACTTACCGGCGGCAAAGCCGTCTTGCCGAGTGGCCGCCAAACTGGAGTTATCCTCGGCCAATCCGGAAACGCCCGTGAAATCAAGATTGAATTCGAGTGGCGAGGCCGAGGGGATATTGCGGCGGTCGATCGACACCCGAGAGTTCGTGGTGGAAATAAAGTTGCCTTCGCCATCGAACGAAACCAAGCCGGTGCCCACCGCTATTTCACTGCCCGAAAGCGGATCGTTGTTGGCGGAATCGGCGAACCAGCGATACGTGGTGGCGTTCGACGACCGGCTCTCCAAAATGGCCGTCAGGCGAACATTGATCGGCACGCCCAAGGAATCGAAGGCCAGGAAATCGCCGCCGGTGCTTTCGCCCACGGCGGTTTGAATCGAACCGAATTCCATGTTCGGGCTGGTGTTCGTGCCGTCTGACTTGCGGATCGAAAACGACGACAAACCAATTTCCAACGCGTTGGCGGTTCCGTTGTTCGATACGAAGCGTATTTTTCCGTTGTTGATCGTGACACCGGGCGACAGATCGGTTGTTTCACCGGGAATGACATTCAACGATTTGGGAATCGGGTTTTGCGGATCGTCTTGCTCGCGTTGGATGCCCATCGCGTCTTCCATGAAGACGAGCAAATCGCCGATCGTGGTCGTGGCCGCCACCTGGAATGTTTTGTCGGCGAGTTGGGCGCCCCCTTTTTTGGCCGCGAAGGTCAGTTCACCCAAATCGAAAACGCTCTCATAGCCCACATTCGAACTGTTGCCGTTAAAGCGAATCACGTCGGTGAGCACGGTGTTGAAGTCGACGCGGGGGCCGTCGAAATCGAGAATGGCCTGGCCGGGGCCAAGCGCCGCGCCGGCAGCCGGAGCGATGGTGGTATCGGCCACGTTGTCGGTGAACGACTCTCCAGGATTCAACTCCTTCACCAGATAAAAGGAGCTGGCGTCGTTGCGAAGATTTCGATAAACACGCACTTTGTTATAGGCTGGAAAAGAATCGGTGGCGCCGGGAACAGGCGGCGTCGGCACGTTCCGAATTTGAACGCGTCCGTTCTGTACCGCGATCGGCGTTCCCGGCAGGGTGATCGGCCGACTTTCCTCCGTACCGGCCAAGGCGTAGGTGATCATGTAGGTGTAGTTGCCGTCGATCGTGGCTTCGTCTATGGAAGGCGCCGTGGCCAGCACCGTGGTTCCATCGTCGACGAAACTAGCGGCGTTGTACGCGATGTTCGCCCCCACTTGTTTGAAGGTGTCTTGATCGCTGCCGGCGACCGCCCCGACTTCCCGCCGGTAGACGTTCACCAAGGTGTATTCAAACGCCGGGCCGCCTGGAGGGAGCGGCAAACTGGAGAGGCTGGCCGAATCGTCGCCGGCGCCGATGGTCACTGAAACCAAGTCGGTCGAGGAGCTAGGATCCGATTCCGAGCCGGAGTCGTCGGTAAATGAAAACCGGTATTCGTAGGTTGTGCCCGGAACAAGAGCGCCCGTTCCGGTGTTGTTGGTGACCGCCGTCGTGCCGGACGCCGCCGCGGCGGGAACCGGCCCGACGGAAACCGCCACGCCGGTGGTGCTGGGTTGCAGGGTTGCGGAATCGCCGAGGGTCGCACTCTCGACCACTTCCGCCGTATTGGCGATCTCGCCGGTGGGCGTCAGCGTGCCTTCCAGTGTGACATTTTGCGTGGCCTGCGCAACGGAGGCGCCGCCCAGCGGTATTTGCAGCGGTTGCAGTTGCGTTGTTTGGATATCAAATGATTCATCCACGCCGAAACCGAGCAACCTCGCACCGGATGTCGTCACCAACTCGTTCGCGGAGTTCGTTTTGAACACGCCATTGCGCGTGAAAAAGCGTTCACCCTGGCCGGCCTCGACCATGAAAAAACCATCGCCTTGAATGGCGAGGTCTGAAGGACTGGAACTCACCTCGATCGTGCCTTGCGTGAAATCGGGCGAGATCGAAGCCACCTGCGTGCCCAAGCCGGTTTGCCGGGGGTTGGTGCCGCCGGTGTTTCCCGTTGGCGCTGATCCCAGACTTTGCGTTTGCAGGAACTGCGTGGCGAACAGCGCCGTTGATTGCTTGAAGCCAACGGTCTGTGAGTTGGCCAGGTTATTGCCGACGACGTCAATTTGCGCTTCGGCGGCGGTCAAGCCCGTGAGCGCCGTGGTTAAAGCAGACTGTAAACCCATCTTATCATTTCCTCCATGCTATCAGTTTCAAGCGAAATGCGTGCGTTGCGGGAAACGCTTTTCATCGCTTGTAAATAATTCCATTCACTTCGACCCACTCGTTTTCATTACTTTCTTAAGACGCCACTGGCTGGTTTTCCTCCGCGACTGTTGCATCTTCCTCTGAAGACGACGCGCCGTTTGGCAGCACCGAACGCACATTCTTCAAGTCAATTCGGTTAGAGCCTATTTGCAACTTATAAGTGCGCGAGTCGTCCTTCTCATTGACGCTCACCGAAACGCTCTCCACAACGCCCACCACATTTTCACCCGTATCGGTCAAGGCTTCGATCTTTTTGCCGATCAGACTACTCGCCGTTCCCAAACTTTGGCCGGTGAGCACGCCTTGCAGTGTTTCGATCAATTGATTCGAGGAGGCGATCTGACGCATCTGACTGATCTGCGAGATAATCTCACTGTTATCGGTCGGATTCAAAGGATCCTGATTCTGAAGTTCCGTAACCATCAACTGAAGAAACGAATCAAGTTCAACATCGTTAAAATTATTGCCGCCTCGTTTGACATTCTTTACGTCTTCCGCACTCACGTTCACAAAGTTGGGGATACGCGACATTTCAGTATTCCTTTTGGATTTTCTGTTTTTGGATCGGCGGCGGCTTAATGCGATGCGTCTTTACGCCGCGCCGCCCTATACGACGCCGCCTTATGCGACCACGTCGAGCAGGCCATCGCCTCGCCGCGGCGGCGCCGCGGTTGTTTGTTCCGATTCTCTCTCGGTCGAGTTGTTTTCAGGTTGTGCGCGGGGTTCGCGCGAGTTGCGCTGCTGGGCGTGGCTGCCTTGGTCGGCGTTGGGTTGTCGGTCGCTGACTTGCACATCGAAGGTTTCGATCCTAATTTCCTGCGCCGCCAAACGCTCGCGGAGCACCGGCAGTTGTTCCAGGAGTAGGTCGCGGGCTGTTTGCGTTTCCGCCTCCAGCGTGGCCACCAGCGCGCCTTGCTCCACTCTGACCTGCAACTTCAACGCTCCCAGTTCAGGCGGACTCAAACGCAGGCGAATTTCCGCATCTTGCCGTTGACTCGCCGCGCGTAAGGCGTTCGACACGCGTTGCACGAAACGAGATTGGTCGGCCTGATTGAGTTGGCTGGCGTCGGAGCGGTAGGAAACGCCGAACAACGCTTGCGAAGCCCGGCTGGCCACTCCCTCGGTGCGATTGGGCGTGGCCGCAGCGGCGTTGGCCTCCGTGGCGGACGCCCCCATGGCGGAATCCGCCGCCCGCTCTTGCGGGAGCGTTTCGCTTGCCGGATCCGCCGATTCGAGCGCCGTGTCGAGAGAAGCTATCGCAATATTTTGGGACTGGGCCGCCGTGGTGTTCTTAGACGCGGCTTTTTCCGCCGCGCCGGCCTTAGAAACATCGTCGGTGTTTTTTCGCTCTGGGGAATGGCGTTTGGGCGCATCGTCTGATGAGGATGTTTCCGTTGCGGGGGCGACCAAGTTTTCGCTTGTCTTTTCGACAGACGCGTTCGCCGCTTCGGCATCAGTGGAAGACGCGCCGCCTCGTTTTTCCGCACCTTTATTAAGCGGTGTTTCAACCGCGTTCACGCCGTTCGGCGCCGTAGCGGTGGCGGTCGTTGCCTGAGCAACCACGGTCGTCGCCGCTTCCTTGGAAACGACGCTAGTCGGTTCGCCTTCCTGAATACGATCGGCCGCCGCCAGCGAAGCAGCCGCCTCACGGCCGGCCACGCTATCGATGGTGGTGTCGCTGTTCTGGGCTGGCAACGCGGCGCCCTGTTCCGCCGCTACGGCGCCCAGCACCGCATCGGCCGCTTTGCCGGGAGCGCTGTCGACGGCCGCCCGCGACGCCTTTGCCGCCGCAGTCCCCGCAACGCCTTGTTCGATGTTGGGTGCTTCGATATTGAGTGGTTCGACGTTGGGCGTCGCCTCCGCCGCGGCTTCCAGGAGTTGAACATCATCGAGCGTTTCAGATTCGCCTTCATTCGCCAGGCTCGGCTCTGCAGGAAGAGCCGGGGCTGCATTCTCCGCCAGCTCAGATTGCGGCCCGTGTTGCTGGTTGCTTCTCTCGGTGGAATCCGCCGTTTGCGCCGCCGTCTGGCCGCCGGGCTGATTCGTCGCCTCTTGGTCTTCTCGGGGCGATGTTTTTAAGGAGGATTTTAAGGAGGATTTCGAAGAGGATTGCGGGGCATGATTTTCGTCGGTTTTTCGAGGCTGGTCTTGAACTGCTGCCTCCGCCTTCTGTTCGGAGTTCGCCGGCGCGGCGCGCAATTGCGATGGGAACGACTTCTCATCGCTCGCCGGGGGCGCCGCTTGCGCAGCGCGGAGGGGCGCCGGCGCCGGGGCCGTGATATTGAATAGGTCCGCTGTGGGAGTGGTTGCCATGATGGGTTATTTCTCTCTCGACTTAAACTCGTCGAGTTGATCGCGCGTCTGTTTGTAAATATCGGTCTCGGGTATTCCGCGACGAATGCGGTTCAAAATATCGTGCAACTTGGCGCTTTCGTCGGCCGTTTTGAATTCGGCGATGATCTTTTTACGGCTATCGACCGGCATGCCCTTGAGAATCGTCACGACCGCGTTCAGCGATTCGTCGTTTCCGTTCGCCGATCCGTCGGCGCTCTGCCCGGCCTCTTCGATGATCTTGAGGATTTGCTCCTTGGCTTGTTTGGGTTTGATAGCTTCCAACGTGCGTTGCAGCTCCAAGATGCCAGCTTCCCGAGCGCCTTGTTCAAGCGATTGCAAACGGTTGTCGAACGATTCCTTGAGTTCGTTGTAACGCCGCCGATCGATGGTCAAATCATTTTGCAAACGCCGGAGATCGTCCAACGCCTTGTCGAGCGCCATTTCCCGCATATCGCGGGCGAGGCTTTGTTCGACGCGCTTCTGCAACACCTGTTCGAGTGAAATCTGTTCTGATTCAAGTGGTTTTCTCGCGGCTTCTTCCTTTTGTTGCATGGCGGCTAGGTCGACATCCTGGATCACGGCCACGATCTGAAACATTTTTTCGCGGTCGATTTTTCCGGCCGACAACAAATACATCATGCCGGCGGCCGCCGAAATCACGGTGCCGATACAGAAGGCCGCCAACACCGGCGCCAGAATGCGATAAAGGCCCATCATTCCGCTTCTTGCTCCACGGTTTCATGCTCAATCGTTCGGACGCGTTGCGCGATTTCATCCATCTGTTTGTTTTCGATCCGATGTTGTTCGTGTTGGAACTGCGTTTTTTGCCTTTCTCGCAGCTTTTCCAAAACCTTGACCTCCCGGTCGGCTTCCATTAGCGCCTCGCGGCGTTGTTGTACGGCTTCGGCGATGGTTTTCCCTTGCTCCCGCAAGGCCGCCTGTTGCGCCAACAGCACGCGTTGGCGCTGGTTGGCGTGCAGCAGGGCGTCGACATCGACGGTTCCCGGTTCGACGGCTTTGTGTGTCGAGAGTTTGGCGTTGTTGAGTTCGTCGTCGATTTCTCGTTGTTGGTGATCAATAATTTTCTCCGCCTCTTGCGCCTGCGCATATTGCTCCCGCCGCGCGTCGCGGGCCGACTCGCGAAGTTTGAGCAATGTCTCTAATCGAAAACGAAATGAACGCATGGTAATCGCGACCCGGTTGGGGATTTCCTGTTTGTCTATTTCTCTGCCGCCGGCTGGGCGACTGCTTGCTGCAGAAGCCCTTGGGCTTGGGTTGTCAACTGTGTGAGCAGGGCTTGTGTTTGTTCCGCGGTGGAGTGTTCGACGGGTGTCTGTTTCAGGAAGGCGTCGATCGCTGGTTTGAGGGCGATGGCCGCGTCGACAATCGGATTGGCGCCCTGGCGGTACGCGCCGATGGATATTAAGTCTTCATGATCGCGGTAGGCGGCGAGAATTTGTCGCAACACGGAGGCGGCGTTGAGGTGCGCCGGTTCGATCACGTCCGGCATGGTGCGGCTGATGCTTTCCAGTACGTCGATGGCGGGGTAGTGCGACTTGGAAGCTAGCGAACGGGAGAGAATGGTGTGGCCGTCGAGCAGACCTCGCACGGTGTCGCTGACCGGTTCGTTGGTGTCGTCGCCTTCCACGAGCACGGTGTAAAACCCAGTGATGCTCCCCTGTTTGCTGCGGCCGGCGCGCTCAACGAGTTTGGGCAACAGGGCGAAAACCGAAGGCGGGTAGCCGCGCGTGGTTGGCGGTTCGCCGGCAGCTAGGCCGATTTCTCGCTGCGCCATGGCGAAGCGGGTGAGGGAATCCATCATCAGCAAAACGTTTTTGCCGGCGTCGCGAAAGTATTCAGCGATGGCGGTGGCCGCCATGGCGGCTTGCACGCGGGCCAAGGCCGGTTCGTCGCTCGTGGCCACGACCACCACGCTCTTGGCCAAGCCTTGCGGTCCCAAGTCGCGTTCCAAAAAGTCGTTCACCTCGCGGCCCCGCTCGCCGATCAGACCGATCACGTTCACATCGGAGTTGCCGAACTTGGCCAACATGCCCATCAACACGCTCTTACCCACGCCGGAGCCGGCGAAGATGCCCATCCGTTGGCCGACGCCGCAGGTCAGAACGCTGTCAATCGCACGCACGCCCGTGGTGAAGGGAGTGTCGATACGGGGGCGTTGCACCGCCGGCGGCGGTCGCCGACTCAGCGGCGTGCGATCGGCCAGCCGCAGCGGCGGGCCTTCGTCGACCAGTTCGCCTTGGAAATTCACGACGCGTCCCAACAAACTGCCGCCCACTCGCAAATAGTGAGACGTTCTTAGCATCTTCACCCGATTTCCGCGCCGCACCCCGCGAACTTCTTGAAACGGATAGACCAACGTGAGCCGGTCGCGAAAGCCGATCACTTCGCCGAGCACCGGAACGCCGGTTTGTCGTTCAATTTCCACGACCGAACCCACCGGCGCCGGGAAGTCGGACACGGCGGTGGTCACACCTTCGGTGCGCACCACCGTTCCGGTCAGCCCGGCGGGCATGATGGTGGCGATTTGTTCGCGAAACGATTGCATGTGCGTGACAGTTTTCAAAGGTTTGAGATCGATTAAATGAGTTCTTCGGTGATGCGCGCAAGCTGCGTGGCGACGCGTTGGTCGATGGCGCCGAACTCCGTTTGCACCAAACAGCCGCCGCGCTCAATTTCCGCGTCGGGCACTATTTCAGCGGCGCCCAGGCCGCTGAATTCATCTACGAAGGCTTGAATTTGGTCGCCCAACGCGACGCAGTCGTTAGGATTCAGCCGCACCCGCAGTTGGCGGGCGCCGGAGGCCAACTCCAACGATTCTCGCACCACGTTCAAGCTGAGCGTCGGCTGCTTCTCCAGTTCGTGGCGGAGAATGCGTTCGGCAATCGCGCCGGCTAGCCGCACGACGTTCTCCTCCCATTGTTGGCGCCATTCCGACCTCGCCTGCTGGATGATATGAATCGCTTGCTGGAGGGCCGACCGCAGTGTTTCCAGTTCATCGGTTCGCGACGCCCTCGCCTCTTGCCGCACTTGCTGCAACGCCTGTTCGATCGCTTGTTGCCGACCATCGACGGAAGCCTGCTCCTTGATTTTCCGGGCTTGTTCGTGAGCTTCTGAAACGATCAGGCCGGCTTGTTGGCGAATCTTGCCCAGGTACTCCTCCGCCTTAACGGCCATGTCGTCAAAGTTGAACGCCACGCTCTTGGGCGCGTGGTTGTTCTGACGTTGCTGGCCTGATTTGATAACGGTCGCCATGGATGATTCGTCGGTCTCGATGTCAAAGGGTGTGAACGTCTGTTCGCTAAGCCGCCGCCGCGAAACGCTGGGTAACGGGTAGTTTGATTTCGCCCTGCCGCGCCAGTTGCTCGACGAGTTTTGCGATTTCAAGTTGCGCCCGCTCCACGTCGCGCAGCCGTATCGGCCCCAACTGCTCCATCCCACGACGCATGGCGTTCGCTTCGCGCGTGGTCAAGCCTCGCGAAATGTGCGCCACTAATTCCGTGCTGGCGCCGGCCAACGCCAACAACGCCAACTCCGGCGACTCGCCCAGCACCCGATAGAGTGATTTTTTATCAAGCTTGGCCAAGTCGTCGAAGGCGAATTCAGGAAGGTCGGCGGCCTGGGTGTTTCTCGCCGGCGGGCTGCTTAAAGGACTCGGCGGCGATATTTTCTGTACTTCGCTCGCAGGGGCGGCAATGGTTTCTGATTCTGGCTTTGGAGTGGGTGGCGGCGCGTGGGTCGCTTTATCGGCGGGCGGCTCTGGGGTGAATGGGAGTTGGACGGTTCGCAGCGAGACGCCTTCCTGGGCCAGATTGTCCAGCAGCGAATCCCTGGCGGCGCCGTTCGAAGACGACAAAATTTCTTGCAACACCGATCGCCCAGATACTCGGCGGCGCTGCTCTTCGAGCGACTCCGCCAACGTCGCGGCCAAAGCGTTTTCCACCGCCTGAATGATCGAGGGGTCGGTTTCGCGTAGATCAATAATGCGCCGCGCCAATTCCACTTGCTCTTGCGAGGAAAATGCTTGCAGCACTTGGGCCGCCTTGGGTCGCGGCAAATGGGCGATCACCAAAGCCGCCACTTGTGCATGCTCCTTCTTTAGAAACGCCACCAAGGTGGGAACCGGCGCTTGGTCGAGCGCCAGACGCGGCGCCGTTGCAGGCGGCTTTGCCCGCGGAGTCGTTCTCGCTGTGGGAGTTGTTGTTGCGGTCGGCGCGTGCTCCAAGGCTTCCCTGCTGGCCGACGACAACTCCAGCGCAACGGCCTCACCGCTTGCGGCCTCGTCACCCGCCGCTGCCGGCCTCCCGCCCGCGTCAAAAAAATCGTTCAATATACGCTCGCGTTCTTCGTCATGAATCGGCTCCAAATCGACCAACACATCGCGAACCTGTGCGGCTTGTTGATCGCTCAACGTGTCGAGTAGGGCGTCGGCTGTATGGCGGTCGAGCGAGTCGACCAAAATGGCGACTTTCCGCATGGCGTTGTTTTTTTTATTTGACATTCATTCGTTCTCCCACCGCTGGCGTCGCGGCGAACTCCCAGCATTTGCATCAACCGACGTCGCCGATCCAACCTCTGAGCACATTGGCGGCGGCTTCAGGATCTTCCTTGACAATATCGGCAAGTTCGCCGCGAAGATCGGGCCCGCCGGAAAAATTCGTTTTCAGTCGGCTGGCCCGTTCGGAATCCGCCGGTTCTTCGCCTTCTTCGGTGGTTGTCTGTTCGGCCAGTCGAACGGACTGCTCGCTTTCCTCCGACGCTTCCTCGACGTCGGGGCTGCCCGCGGCGGCGCTTCGCACCATATTTCGCAGCATCAGCAAACCGACCACGCCCATGAGGGAGAGCCCCACGGTTTTTACATTGCCGCCCAGCCAGGCCATGAAGTTGGCGGCAAAACCGGGCGGTTCGAGCGGCTCTGTTTTGATGTCTTGATACGACGAGACGGTCACGTTTTGATATTTGTCGTCGCCGGCGGGCAATTCGGGAAGGACCGCCACGATCGCCTCTTGGATTTTGGTGCGATTGTCGGTTTCAATTTTTTGCAGGTCATCGGGCGTGGGCTCCGGCGCCGGTTCGCCATCGGCGCCGGCGGGGTTCTGTTCCCGCCACACCGCCAAGGCGTAACTCTTGGGAATGGCGATCGAGGTCTTGACTTCTCTGGGAACCAAGTCTGCGGGTCGAGCCATGATTTGTTCGTACGAGGGAACCGTGGTTTTGTCGCTCTCGGACTGTTCCGTCGTCGATTCCGCGCCCGCCACTTGGTTCACCGTAGCGCTGGAATTGGCGGAAACTCCATTCGCAACAGCGCCAGGACGCCCCGCCGGCGCCGGCTGCGAAGAGGTCTTGGTGGTGCTGGAGTCTCGGGCTCGAATGGCGACGGTTTCCGTGCTGTCGTATTTCGTGGAACTGCGTTGCACAACGCCTTCAGAATTGAGTTCGACATTCACCGCCACAATCACGCCCGGCATGTACGACAGGCTGGCCAGAATTTTTTGGCGGTAACGATCCTCGTACATGCGTTTGCGCATGGCGTATGCGTCGTTGGCGGCGATCGGCATGCCGTTGCTGTCGAGCCCAACATGCGAAAGCCCCGCGTTTTCGTCGATCACCGTGACATGCTCCGGCTTCAAACCCGCTTCGGCGGCGGAGACCGTATTTCGGACCGTTCGCACGAGTTGCTCCGAGAGGTGGGCATTGCCTTCAGCCCACACGGCCGCCAAGGCGCGTTTTTCCTTCTGCCGGGGAAAACCGCCGGAGTCTTGCTCGTCGTATGTCACGATGGCCGTTTCCACGCCGTGCATGCGAGAGATGATCTGCGACATCCTTTTTTCATGAGCGTGTTTTGTGCGGGCTTCGCGCTGCGCGTTCGATTCAAACGGACTGATCTTGCCGACGGCGTTGTCCATGAACGTATCAAGACCGGGCGGCAGGGCGTCGGCGTCGGCTAACGCCGCCAAGAAGTCGATGCGCGAACTACGGGAAACTTTTACCCGATTGCCCACGATTTCGTAATCGTAGGAACTGAGGCTGGACTTGGCGAAGGCCGCTTCCATGCTCTGGATTTCGCTGGAGGAAAACACGCGGCCGCCCAACAAAAACTCATCGGGAGTGGAACTTTGATATTGAAACAAGTAGGCCACGCTGAACAACACAACCGCAAACAGCATCGCAGCCGTGATCCGCCCGCCGACCGACATCGAGGCGTACAACTCTTTGATTTGATCAGAGGTTTGATTCAAGAAGTCCATCCGTGGACGCCCTTACGTAAGTAGTTCAAGTGAATGGCTGGAAGTTACGCGCAGCTAGGAAAGCGTCGAGACACTAGCTCCCAAGATAGCGTTTGAGAAGCCCGACTTTTTCAAAAAGCCGGGCTTCTGAAGCGGGACGCGGTTTTTTCATGCTTTCTAAATCCGAATATCCTTTACTTCTTGATAGGCTTGCAGCATTTTGTTTCGTACTTGGAGCAACATGCGGAACGACATGTCGGCCTTTTGGATGGCGGTAAACACCTCGGCGGTGTTGACATCGCCGCCGGTGACAAGCGTTTCCACTGCTTTGTCGGCGTCTTGCTGCATGGAGTTGACCTGCTGCAACGACTCCAGCAAAAGATTCTTGAACGGCTGTTCGGCCGACTGCAACCCTTGCGGTTTGAGCCCCGGCGGGAGCGCGGCGGGCAGCGGGTTCAAGCTTGAAACGGAATTGATCATTGGTTCGACTGCAAAAAAAAGTTAAACGACAACGCCTTACGCCAAAATACGCAACGCCTGGGCTCCCATGCTCTTGGTCGCCTCGATCACGCCGACATTCGCTTCGTAAGCCCGCGTGGCTTCGAGCGCGTCGACAAACTCCGCCGTCATGTTGATATTCGGATACGCCACATACCCTTTATGATCGCCTTGTTGGATCGCCAACGGATGGTTGGGTTGGTACTTGTAGTTCGGCTCAATCGTTTCCGTTTCCACCGAAGCGACCTTCACGCCGGCGGCGCCATCGGGCGTGGAAAGGTCTTCGTCGGTTTGAAACACGACGAACCTCGCCTGATACGGTTCGACATCGCCGTTCTCATTTCGCAGCGACGACATATTCGCCAGATTGCTGGAAATCGCGTTCAGCCGCACGCGCTGCGCCACAAGTGCGCTGGAGCTGATATCGAATGCTGAAGCCATCAAAAGACTCCTTGGAGAAAAAATGAAAACGGTTAAACGCGTTCGCTAATCGCTGCTTCAAGCAAACGAAACTGGCTGCTCATAATGGCAATCGCCATAGTATGCTGATCCTGGTTGTTGGAAATTTGCGTAACTTGTTGCTCCAGGCCGACGTCGCTGTCGTCGAGATGAAGAATGGTTTTGGCGGAATCTCGCACGCGCCGCATGGCGTCGCCAGGACCGGAAGACGAAAGACCCTCCGACCAACTGTTGCCTTGCTCTCGATGCGTTTGGAACGCCTCCTTCAAACGGCCGTGAAATTCTTCAACGGAAAGGTCGCGGGTTTTGTATCCGGGAACATCCAGGTTGGCGATGTTTCCGGCGAGTACTTTGTGCCGCGACTCCGTGAAGTTGATGACTTCCTTGAGCGCGGGAATGGTTGTGGCGTCGAACAGGCTAGGTAGCATGGTTCACCTTCGCTTCACCGCCACGTTGTGGCGACATGGCAGGATGCTTATGCAATTGGCGCGCCAAGCGGTAATCGTACGGCGATGTAAAAACTCGCATCTTGTTTCCTCCACATACGTTAGCCGACTTCCGACAGGTTCTTCGATTTAACCAACCGGCGCCTTTTGCGGACGCCCTTCGGCAAAAGGCGCCGAAACTAAATGCCGAAACCGCTAACCTCTCCCCGAAAAATCAGCCGGAACGCGCTAGCGTCCGGTTCTCCGAGAATGCTGTAAAACCGTGAGCTAGCGCTCATCGGCTGATGAATCATCCGGGCTAGGACTCTCTCACTTCTTTCAACGATTCAAGAAAATATTTCTTGCCTTTCACGGTTCAGCGTTACATGTCCTGTGAGCGATTACGAACAGTGGGATCTTATTTCGAGACTGCGCTTAGGCGTTGTTGTCATCAGGCGGCTCGCGCAAGCGATTTATCGCGCGGGCCGTATCCGTAGCTTTTTAATTTATTGGCCAGGGTTCGTACTCCAATGCCGAGCGCTTCGGCGGTTTTTCCCCGGTGGCCGTCCAGTTTTTCCAAGGTCGATTCGATCAGCATGCGCTCCATTTCATGCAACTTGGCGCCCACTTTCAGCGAAGCGGTTGGCCCGCGGGCGGCGTCGGCGCTTTCGCCCATCAACCAGGGTCGCAGGTCGTCGGCGTCAATTTCCGGAGCGCTGTGCAAGACGCTCGAACGGGTCATGATGTTATCCAGTTCCCGCACGTTGCCCGGCCAATCGTAGCCGGTGAGTAGGTCTTTGGCGTTTTCGCTGAGAGCGCGCGGCGGGCGTCCGATACGTTGCCCCACGTTTTGCAAACAGTGTTCGCACAGCAAGATGATGTCGGAGCGGCGTTCTCGAAGCGGCGGCACATCCAACGGCACCACCGCTAGGCGGTAGTACAAGTCTTCGCGGAAGCGACCCGCCTCGACTTCACCCCGGATATCGCGATTCGTCGTCGCGAGCACGCGCACATCGACATGCATGGTTTGGCAATCGCCCACGCGTTCAAACGTTCTTTCTTGCAGCACGCGTAAAAGTTTGGCTTGCAGACTCAAATCAATTTCACTGATTTCATCCAGCAAGATTGAACCTTTGTCGGCCAGTTCAAATCTTCCCACGCGCGCCGACTCAGCGCTGGTGAAGGCGCCGGGCACGTGTCCAAACAGTTCGCTTTCCATCAGTTGGGGCGACAGCGCCGGGCAGTTCAAACTCACCAATGTTTCGGCATGGCGAGGGCTGGAGGCGTGAATCGCGCGGGCGACCAACTCCTTGCCCACGCCGCTTTCGCCCGTGATAAGCACCGTTTCTGCGGTAGACGCCACTTGCTGGATTCGGTCTCGCAGCGCCTCCATGGCCGGGCTGGCGCCGAGTAACGGCGCTGCTGCGTTGGAGTTGGCGGCGTTGGAGTTGGCGGCGCCTTCGCTCCGCGACACATTCTCGCCAAAACGCAAAGCGCGGCCGACAAGCTCCTCCAGCGTATCAACGTCAAAAGGCTTTTCTATATAATCAAACGCGCCGTGACGCATCGCCTCGACGGCCGAAGCTACGCTGGCGTACGCCGTCACCATCACGATTTGCGAACGGCACTCGCGTTGTTCGAGCCGGCGAATAAATTCGAGTCCGCTGACGCCCGGCATTTTCATGTCGGTGATGATGACGTCGAAGCTCTTTTTTTCCAGCAGTTCCAGAGCTTCCACGGCGCTGGCGGCGCAGCGCACCGTTCTGCCCTCCGCTTGCAGCACGTGCGCCATCGACTCGCGAGCGCTGGCGTGGTCGTCGACCACAAGAATCGATTCCTTCACAGCCGAAGAGTTTTGGGGAGCGCGTATCATGCGGCCGCCTTTCGTAGTTGACAGGGAACTCGCAGCGTGAAGGCGGCGCCGCCCTCCGGGCAATTGGCCACCGAAATCGAGCCGCCATGCGCTTCGGCAATGCGATGCACGATTGAGAGCCCTAATCCGGTGCCGCCGCTCTTGGTGGTAAAGAAAGGATCGAAGAGCTTGTTTTTGACGGTTTCGGCGACGCCCGGCCCGCTGTCGGCAACTTCCAACTCCATCCCGGCGGCGTCGGCTTCTCCAGTGACCACCAATTCACCGCCCTCGGGCATGACGTCGATCGCGTTCAAAATAAGGTTCAACAAAAGTCGCCGCAGCATGTCGGGGTCGGCGAAACACTGCGTTGTTTGGGCGATGTCAATTTCCGTGCTGATTTTTGGGGCGGCGAGTTGCGGCGCGAGCGATTCGCACACGCCGTCCACCAGATCGCGAAGATCGAACGAACGGCATTGGGGATCTCGGTCGGCTGAAAAATGGAGCAAGTCGTTCACGGTCGCCTCCATGGCCAAAAGGCCGCAATCAATTTTTTCAAGCACCTCCGACACGCCGGCGTCGGCTCGACACCGGCGTTGCAAGAGGCTCACGTACAAGGTAATGGGCACCAAACTGTTTCGAACTTCATGCGCCACATGAGCGCTAATTTGCCCCAGGTCGGCGAGTCGGTTTTTTCGAGCCAGTTCACGGTTTTTGATTTCAAGCTCATCGGAGAGCCGCCGCACTTCGGTGCGCAGCGTGTGATGCGTGCTCTGCAACCGCTGCGTGGCCGATTCCCAGGCTGCGAGCACGGTTTCGAGGTCGACATCTTGTTGGAGTTGACCTTGTTGGAGTTGTTGGAGCGTCATGCCGCGGTTCGCCGTTATTTCAGTGGATCGCTTATTGTTCAGACGTAATATCAAGCTGGCGGCGGGCCGCCGTATCGTTGGTCAAATAGGCGTTGCACGCGTGAACGCCCGTATTCGCGACTTCGAGTTGCGAGGCCACTTCGTCTCGGCGGCGGACAAGCGTCTGTTGGTCGTTGCATTCCGCTTGCTTGATTTCCTCCAGTAATACGGCGCAGCGGTCAGACATCTCCCGACACCGCCGCCGATCTTCCGGCGTGCGCCACCGGCGCTGGGAAGGGTCTTGGGTTCGAAACGGATCGAGCAGGCTTTCCACCCGTTGCAATTGATTCAGGAGCGACTGTTTGGCCGCGAAAATCCGATGCAGCGACGAGAGATCGCCCGCCCCGACAAACTCCGCTTGCCGCATGGTCAGCCGGCGCAGGTGAATGAGAATATCGTGCTTGCAGCCGATAAGCTCCGCCAGTCGTTCCGTTTCATAGCTCTGCTTCGCCACCATTGCTTCCTTGCGTTGGAGTGAAGGTGTAATGATTTAACGTGCGATCAGTAAGTCGAGCAAGCTGGACCAATCTTCTCGGCCATAGCGAGTCGTTTTCGTGAAATCTGCGTTTGCGGGAATACGTTGTAAAACAAGTTTTGCCTGTTCCAGCGAGCCTCTGGCTTCGACCGGCCGTTGCAAAATTTGCAAACACGCCGCGATTTGCACAAACGCCTCCAGCGATTCCGGCTGCGTTTGATATAAATTCGTGGCCGTGGAATAGGCGTGAATCGCCTCTTCGTATTGTTTCATGTCGAAGAAGGCTTCGGCGCGCGCGAAGTAACAGTTCCGCAGGAGCCCTCGTTGAGATTCGGTGGGCGGCTCGCGTTCCTGTTGGTCGACGAGCATTTTTGTCAGTTCGCTGTAAATGGCGACGGCCGCCAGCAACTCTTTTTGAATTTCTCGCTCCTGCACCGCTCGGCTGGTCTCGATGGTGACCAACGGCAATCGTTTGATCGCGAATTTCGCGGCGCGGCGCACGCTCTCGGCCTGGTAGTATTTGACGAAAGCAATTTGATCGGAGTCGGGATAACGCTCGGCGGCCTCTTCAAGAATGGCCACCGCCTCGTGGGCGACCTTCTGCAACTCCTCTAACTTCCGCAGCGTTTTTTTTGTCGCCTCATCGCCGCCTTCGGCCGCCAGTATTTTGCTCTCCGCATCGAGAATCATGGTTCGTTGGTAAAGCACCTTGCCCAACGCGATTAAGGAATCTCGCCATTCGGGTCCTCGAGGCGTCAGCGATTCGCTATGCAGGTTTTCGTACAGAATCTTCTGGGCGTTTTCTAACTCGCGTTTTTCGACCAAAGCCTGAGCCGTCAATAATCGAGCCCGATAGGAAGCCGGGTGCTGGGGGAAAGAGGCGATGACGTCCGCCAGCGGGACGATCGCCTCATCCACCCGATGCTGTGAAAGCAGCGCCTCTCCCAGGGCCGCCAGTGCCTGAGCGCGGCGGCCGCTCGACTCTCGCGCCAAATAGGTTCGCAGCAGCCGCTCGGCGTGCTCGAAATCTCGGCCGGCGAGATAGGAACCGGCGCTTTCCCAAAGGTAGTCGCCAAAATCGGTCGACGCCTGACGCATCTGCGCCAACAGGCCGTAGGCAATAGCCGCTTTGCGCATCTGCTCTCGGGCTCGCCGCAATAATGGCTCCGCCTGGAGCCCCAACTTGCCTCTGGCCTCCGTGAATAAATGATCCGCCCAGGCGCGTCGCGCCTTAGCACGAAGCTCCATGGCTTTGTCGTCGGAAACCAGGGGCGGCATTGCGCGAGCGAGGTCGATAGCCTGTTGGAACTTTCCCGAAGCGATGTAGCCGAAGTAGGCGTTGTGTAGGCGGAAACGCATATCGCCGAGAGTCATCCAGGTGTTGCTGAAGGTTTTCGGCGGCCCGGCTTCCTGAATCGCGCGACGATACGCGGCGAGCGCCGCTGTATCGTTTCCTAACGCGCGAGCGGCGTCGCCCTCCTCGACGCCCGCCGCGACGCATTCAGGCGTGCCGAAATAGAGGCGGCGAACTCGCGAGAACTGCGTGGCGGCGGCGCGTTGGTCGCCGCTGAGTTTGCGGCACACGCCAGCCAGAAATTCCGACTGCCGAGTCGCCGAAGACCCCAAGGCGTCGCGCGCCTGCGCCCGTTGCAATAGCTCCTCCGCAGAAGCGATCTCGGCCTGTGCCTGTTTTCGCAACGCCTCGTTCTTCTGCCGAGGATCAGAAAGAAGGGGGCCATATTCGTCGATTTTCAGCCGGGCGAGCATCACCAAAACTTCCGCGCGAAAACTCGACTCCACCGGTATTTTGCCGAGCGTCGCGAGCGCATCATCGCGCCGGCCCAACAATAATTGTATTTCGCTTTGCCGTAATAATCCCCGATTGCGGTCGTCGGGGCTTAACTCGGCGCCGCCTAAATAAAGCTCGCTGAAGTAAAGCGATTTTTCCAAGTCGGGCGGCGAGTCGTTCTTATACGAGATCGAAAGCAGATAATGCACCTGCTCAGGATGCACAGGATTCTCCTCCAATGCTTCGGTCAACACCGGCAAGCTGCGCGCGTAGAGGCCGATCTCGACGAGCGAGTTCCCTAATAGTGTCAGGCCCTGAGCACGGCGCCCCAGAGGAAAAGCATGATTGCGCACCGTGTTCAGGTAACTTGCCGCGACCAGCGAAAGTTTCTTTCGCTTTTTGGGATCCCAGGTCACGATTGCCTCCAGCGCCGCTGCGGCGCCCAACACGAATTCCTTGCCCAATTGCTCGTCGTAGGCCGTATAGGACGTTTCATCGATTTGCATCGCGATGGTTTTAGCCTTCTGGAGGCGGCCTTCATCGAGCGCTGCCAAAGCGTCTTCCAATGTTCCCAGGGAAGCACGCTCTGGCGCCATGGAATACGACGCCAGCACGATCATGCCAGCCGGAATCAGCAAGACCGCTAGCACAAGCGGCGCCCGCACGAGCGGCTTCTGCAGTACCCAGCGGGGGCCGCTCAGCAATCGAGAACGCCAGCCGCCGCTCGACGCCACGACGTCGGACTCTGCCAGCGATTCTGATTCGGGTGTGTCTTCCGCAGCCATAACCTACTTACCAAAAGAAGATATCCGCTAACGGTAAAAAGCCACCGACCCCCCTTGTGGGATGTCAGTTCTTAAAAATACGGCGGACATTTACCAAAAAAGATTAAAGATTGTCAATGCGGCTTTGTGGGAATCTTTGTTTTCGCGGGCGGCGGAACACACTTTGGCGGTGTGTGGCGAGAACGGAACCGGTACGCCACACACCGCGACATGCTCGTTTGCGTCCCGCCTCTCGGGGATAGTCCCGGATTTACCTACCAAATTAAAAGCCCGGCATTTTCAAAATGCCGGGCTTTTCTGAACTGCATTCGGGAACTTATTTCGAGACTGTTCCTTAGGCCATATCGTATTCACCGATCATCGAGAGCAGCGTGCCGGTTTCCAGCTCCATGAACGGCGTCGGCTCGTTGGCGCCGTTGGAACGTCGTTTGATCGACACGCGAGGCGCCAGTTTGAAATGCTCGTGGGTCCAGGAAAGCGCTCGAGCCGCCGCCGGAATAGCCCGTTCCGCTTCGACCACCACCTGCAAATCACCCGATTCCACGTAGAACTTCGCCATTATGAATCTCCCTTGAAAAGTGCTCCCTGGTCGGCGCGGGCGATGTCGCCACGAACCCTCGATAACCAGCGGATTAACAGAAGCATTCTTCGCAGGCGGCAAGACACGTTAGGTCCGGTGGCGACGATTTTTCCGAAAAAACGGATTTTTCTTGAGCACTTGGCGGTTCGAGTTGACAACCCGCCTCAAACGACTAGAATTATTGTAACTGAGACTTAATCTCACTAACGCCCCACTGCAAAACCGCACATGAAGACCTCACAAAAAGAAATTGTTCTGGCCACATTGCCCTCCGCCGCTCCCAAGGAGCGTTTGCAGGTGGTGGTCCAGACATCGGCTACGGGCGGCAGTCAGATCGAAGTGCGCCAACAATCGCAAGGCGATGGCGTGGGTTGGTACACGCAGTCGAGCCTGACGCTGGGAGCGGACCAGATCGATGATTTTCGCGCAGCGCTGAGCGCCGCTCGCATGGTGGCGGGCCAGAATAGCGCCGAATCTTCTTGCCGGATATGCGAACCGCAATCGGCCGCCACGTTGCGAGTCGTCCGCGCCGATTCGGCTTAAGACCGATCGGAAAGGTAGTGCCGTAGCCATGCTCGCCAGAGCGTGGGATGGTTCACCGCCCACCCACCGTCTAGCGACGATGGCTACACAAATGCGACCATCATTCCTCGCCCGATGCTAAGCATCGCTCGCGAAATTAGAGCCGTAGCCATGCTCGCCAGAGCGTGGGATGGTTCACCGCCCACCCACCGTCTGGCGACGATGGCTACACAAATGCGACCGTTATTTATCGAGCGGTGCTTAGCAGCAATCCCGAAATAAGTTCCCTGAGGTAGCTCCGAAAAGCCCGGCATTTTCAAAATGCCGGGCTTTTATTTCGATATGTGAATTTGGGGCCGTTCCCAGCAATTGCCAGTTGACGCGCCCTACTCTCCGCAGTTATAAATAGTATTGGGGAACCCCCCGCAGGTGGTAAATAAACTTTGTGTTTGGGATGAAAAATGGAATTTATGCGTTTTCGGCGAATCGAGAGGCTCGGGTTTCTTTGCTTGTTGGCGACGGCTTTGATGAGCGGTTGCGGTTCGCCCGATACCGGCGGCAAATTGGCGCTTTCGGGTTCGATCACGTTTCAAGGCCAGCCGTTAAAGGAAGGCTCCATCGAATTTACCTCGGACGACGGCAACCAACAGACTGGCGCCGCCATCGAAGATGGTAAATTTTCGATCGACGCCATACATGGCCTGCTTCCAGGGGCTTACACGGTGCGCATCCATTCCGCCGATGAGAGTGAAGTTCACGCCAACGAAGAGGCGCCCGGCATGGAGAGCATCCAACAGACGGCCACCGAAAGGATCCCCGCCGAGTACAACGTCAACAGTAAGGAAGTCGTTCAAGTCAAGGAAGACAGCGAGAACGACTTCGTGTTTGATATACCCTGATCCTGAAATGCGTCTGGTCGATTCGAGCTGCACATTTTGTATATGCGACGATCGTATTATATTTTTCCCGTCATTTGGCTTGTTCGTCATACCTCGTGCAGCCCGCACTTGAGGTTTTGTATCGATGCGATGCAAACCGCATTTCTCGTCTGTTTGACGTATGACAGTTACGAAAGAGGTTTTCCATGAAGAGGCAAAAGGACAGCGGCTTTACGCTGGTTGAGTTGCTGGTCGTGATCGCGATCATTGGAATCTTGGTGGCGATGCTCCTGCCCGCTGTTCAGGCGGCGCGCGAAGCCGCGCGGCGCATGCAGTGTGGCAACAACATGAAACAAATCGCGCTGGCCACCCACAATTACCACGACTCCTACAACGTGTTTCCCACTGGCGCCTATAGCTGCTGTTGGGGAACCTGGCAAATCGCGATTCAACCGTACGAGGAAAACGGCAACCTCTACGATCAGTACTTCCACATCCGCAAGTACGATGAGAATGGCGACAGCTCTTATCGTTACGGCGGTTCGAGGAATCGTCCGGTCACGACGCAGCGAATTTCGGCGCATACGTGCCCCAGCGATCAACCGAACGCTCCGATTTCGGGCATCACGAGCCACAATTACGCGGCTAACTTCGGAAACACCGGGTACTCGCAACAAAGGTCGCTCAACGGCGTCCTTTTTGCCGGCGCTCCGTTCCTCTTCACTCCCTACCGCGCCAGCGGCGCCAAGCATGGTAAATTCGCCACGGTTACCGATGGCACGAGCAACACCTTGCTGTTCGGCGAGGTGCTGCAAGGAATTGGCCGTGATTTGCGCGGCTTCACTTGGTGGGGCGACGCCTCCAGTTTCACGGTGTACCTCCGGCCGAATACGTCGCAGCCGGACCGCATCTACACTTCGTATTATTGCCAGAACAATCCTCGCCGAGGGCTGCCTTGCGCGGTGGCCACCAGCACCAACCCCACTATGTTTGCGGCGCGCAGCCGGCATCCTGGCGGGGTGCAAACGGCGTTGGTCGACGGCTCCGTTTCGTTTGTCGCGGAGACCATTGAATTGGCCATCTGGCGCGCCAAGGGCACTGCCCAGGGCGGCGAAGCGATTCAATAAGAAAGTTCGGAGCAATGAGTTCCCGAATTGGCGGCGCGAGAAGCCCGGCTTTTTCAAAAAGCCGGGCTTCTTCTCTGGCGCGCGGAACGGACGTTCGTCCTTCGCATTGATTGCGGCGCCAGCCAATGCAAAAAAGCCCGGCTTTTTCAAAAAGCCGGGCTTCTTCTATCTGCATCCATGCTCGGCGGTTCGCCGCGAACGGCGAACCGCCGACACACCATATTTCTACAGTGGCGCCAATCCCTGGCAACGGACCGATATCTGCGGGCCGTTTCTGCACGCCATGCGGGAGGCGCCAGAACCGCATTTGCTCAGGAAGAGAGGTCAGGCCGCCAACCGAGCTGCTGGCGTAGCGCCCTCGACGACTGCAATGAATTCCTCGAAAATGCGTTGATCCAGAGCGGAGGCGGAGGCCGCTTCGGGATGGAATTGCGTACCGAGGGCGAACCAGCCTTCGATCTGGCTTTCGATCGCCTCCACGACGCCATCAGGGCATCGCGCCGTGACCGCAAAACCGGGCGCCACTTCATCCACCCCCATGTGGTGCATGCTATTGACGCGAATTTCACCGTCGCCGTACACACGGCCCATGAGGCTGTCTAGCTCAATACTGAGCCCATGCCGATGCCCTTGATCTTGAGGATCTTTATGAGGCAGCGCTTCGGGCATGTCTTCGGGAAGGTGGAGAAATAGGTTCCCTCCCTGACTCAAGTTCAGCAGTTGCATACCACCGCCGATGCCGTAAACCGGCATGTGGCGTTCGCCGATCAGGCGGGCTAGCATGCGGTCGAAGAGTTCGCGTCGGGAAGCCATGGCGCGAACCGAAGGGTGCCGCATAAAACCGTCGAGCCGAGGGTCGTGGTCGGGGCCTCCGACGAGCACAAACCCGTCGAGGCGATCCAACACGGAGTTGAGGTCGTCTTCATTTTCAAGCGGCGGCGTAATGACAGGGATTCCCTTGGCGGCAACGATTGCGTCGTAGTACCCCGCGGTAACGTAGCTGAACGCGGGCGAGCGCCCGTCCTTGCTGCGAAAGTCAGCGTTCAAACCAATAAGCGGCTTCGTGTGCATCTAATATTCCTTTCAGCGGAGAGCCGGTCTGTAGTCGTTACAGACTTCGGCCAATCATGAAATACAATGAAGCCCATGGCATGGAAATGCAGAAGCGTCGCGGCCGCGACCGTTCAAACGGACGACGCCGCGCTCGGCAACACGTACACGTATCAATGCGAAGGAAGAAACAGCGGCGCGTGAATCGGCCTGCTTGAACGTCGTCCCTGACGCGGCATCGAAAGTGTGGCGGTCACCAGAAAGAGGCAATGGGGCCTCAACGCTTCGGATGATATCCCTATCAGTTGGGCCCCATGAAACTCCTTGTTGATGTGTTCGCTGCGAAAGGTGTTGCAAGTCGAAGAAGAGTCTACCGTCGGCAGCATTCGTAGCAAGGCAATGATCTATTTAGATGCAATGTAATCTGGCCCACACCATATCGTGTGCAAGCACTTTGAGTGCTAGCACTTTTCTTGGCGGCGACCGAGAAAAAGCCCTTCACCGCACAACACGCCGAAGACCCGATTCACACTGTAAATACAGTGTTTTTTCATTTGGATTCACATCTGATTTGAGGGTTGGGAATCGAGAACCAAAAAGCCCGGCGTATTTTGCCGCTCCTCAACGGCTGCTGGCTGCAACTAGAATCGCTTCCGCAGCACGAACACGACGTCTTCGGTGCTGTCGTCGAGCAGGATCGGAGAATCAATATCATAGGCGAAGTCGTAGGTTTCGACGATTTCCAAATCGCGAATGCGTTCGATGAGTTGCGTGAATTGTGCGACGCTGTAGGTGCGGAATACAACTTCGTTTTCCAAGCGAAAGTGGCGCGTGGGCGTGTACACATCGAACGACATGCCAAAACGCTCCTCACGATGGGAGAGGTCGCGGCTGGTGGTTTGGAGTGTGGAAACGACCGCCAAATGCCCTCGGCGGGCCGACCATGATTCATACTCCACCGGCTCTCCGACGCCGGGCGTCAGATGCAGCCCCAACACATACAGCCCTCCCTTGCGGAGCGTTCGGGCCACGCAATCAAGATGCGCCGCGGCGAGTGTTTCACTGGTCAGGTGCCGAAAACTGTTGATCATATTGAAGGCGGCGTCGACCGGTTTCGCAAGTTGGAAATCAGTCATGTCGCCCACGACGCAGGTCTGTGGCAAATCGTGGCGATGCAACCGCCGGTTGCAGTAGTCGACCATTTTCGGGTTGAGGTCTAAACCCGAAACGCGAAACCCGGCCTTTCCCAAACGAAACAAAAGCCGCCCGGTGCCGCACGCCGGCTCGAATATGTCCTGGGCGCGAGCCGGCCCGCGATTCGTTAGCGGGCCATGCTTTTGAAAACAGGCTTGGAGAAAATCGAATTCGGCTTTCCAGTCGGAGCCGTAAACCAGATCGTAATAAGCCGGGTAGTCGTAGAGGTCGCCGGTGATGGCGTTTTCCGGCGCGGGGTTGTTTGTTTCTGGGTCGCTCGGCTGCGCGTCGTTCATGTGCTGCGTCTCCTTGGAATCAGTCGGCGAGAGGGCATCGCTGTTAGGAACGGTCCCGAAATACGTTCCCGGTTAGCTCGAAAAAGCCCGGCATTTTCAAAATGCCGGGCTTTTAACTCGGTATGTAAATTCGGGACCGTTTCCTAGGGGGCGGGAGCGCGATGGCCGCCGCCGCCCTGCCGGCCCAGCATAACCGACAATTCCACCAGACAAAACACCTACGCATGGCGGCAGGCGTCGCAACGATTATGCGAATCGGCGGCGGGCGATACATTGGCGCCAAACCTCCCAAACCGACCGCCCAGGGAGCAGTTGTAACGCCCTTTCCCATCGCACGTGATCTGTCGGATATGGCGTTTTACATTCGTAAGACCGTCCGCCAAAGCAAACTGCGTTTTCATCCTCTATTTGGCCGATTCTTCTTTCTTACCAGCACCGAGAACGTTATTGCGCCAAGGACCCGGCCGATTTTATCACCGCCTCCCCCAGGCAATGACCGCCAACAGAGAGAACCAAAGCATGACCAAGCAAACTTTTCGCGTCGTTACTCGCGGGTCGGAAGGGCAACTGCGGATCAGGGAATATCACTCCCAAGATCCTCTGCTGGAAATGCATACGCAGATCGGCATCGACGACTGCAGCACCGACCTCGCCCTGCGCGGCCTGCCGGTTTTTCGAGGACTGATCGGCCCCATGCCCGATGGCAAGAACATCATTCGATACGAGTCGCCCGAAGTGTTCGAAACGCTGACCAAGGAATGGGACACGGTGGTCAAGCCCCGTAAGCCCCGCCGCCGCGCGCGCACCCAACGCCGCTCGGGTTCGTTGACATCGTAGGCAAGTGCAACAGCTTGCTCCCGAATTGGCGGTGCGAGAAGCCGGGTTTTTGGAAAAAAACCGGCTTCTGAACTGGAAAACAATTTCCCCTTACCAAGGGGGACTAAGGACCAGGGCCGAATTTACATACTGAATTAAAAGCCCGGCATTTTCAAAATGCCGGGCTTTTTTTAAGCTGCATCCGTTATTTCATTGTCCTTGCGATGGGTAGCGGAAATCATTTTCACCCATCGTGAAGAACATGGCAAGTCGTTCAGCTTCCCTGGGAAGGCCGGCGGCCATTGTTCTTTTTCAGCAGTAATTGATAATACCAATCGTTGGAGGGGCTCAAAACCACGAGGCTGTTAGAGAGCAAATGGCCAATCGAGCTTATCTTGTCGGGAGCAATGAGCGTTGCACCGCCGGCCCGTCAATCGATGGTGGCGGCTACGACCCTAATGCGGAAATCCTCGCGGGCGCTTCTCGACTCATTCCCGTTCTTTGGCTATCGCTCTTCGCCGAGGAAGACGTAACGCATCATGTATTCGACGACCACCGAATACCGACCATTGTGGCGCCGGCCATAAATGCGAGGCGGCGTTTTCAAAGTCGCGTTGCATTACTCCACGACAAATTCCCTCGAAATGCTGAACAGATCGCGGCGTTTGAAGAGCTGATCGATGGCGCATCTTTTGATTTCATCAAGATCGACGCCGGAGAAATTTGGAGCTTTGACCCTGATTCCTTTGAGTCGCAACTCTCGGGAGCGGTTCGTTGGTTTTCCTCTCTGGCAGACGATGATTTTCAGGATCTACTCGATATTTCCGAAACGGTTTACCACGCCCTGACACAGCAACTCATCGGTGAAGGTTCGCCCAAGCACAATTTCCATGGATACGCCTGGGTCCGAGAAGTTCCCTGGGACGATGGCGAGCAAGACGATTGTGAAACGGTCGGGGTTGGCCAGCAAGAAGTGCAGTTCGGGGCGTTTGCCCAACGAGCCGTTGAAAAACATCCGTTGCTCACGAAGTTGGCCAATCTCGATTATTTCGCACACGCTGGAGAGGCGGTTGATTCTCCATGGGCGACGAGCAAAGGCTCCGATCTGACCGATGCGTATCTCACATACGCACACAATTCAGATTGGGGATTCATAAAACTGGCTGCGTGGCATTGCGTTATGGAATGGGTGAAGAACAATGTACAAAGCGACGCGGAAACATACTATAGAGACAAAAAAGGCGAAATTGACACCGCTTGCGAGGAAATTTTCTACGCGAAGATTAGGCCACGACTCCCCTCGAAATTAAGGAAATACCAAGTCCCCTTTGATCGGTATTTCACTTGGGATCTGATGCACATGACGATCGAATACGAGCTTGTGGCCCAAGGCATGCCCGGCGGTCTTTGCTCGTTTCTACTAACGACCTACGAAGCCGGCTGCTTCCCGTGTGGATGGGAGGGCGACTTCCCCGATGGCAAGGCGATTGTTCATTAAGCATCGAGCGGAAAATTAGTGTCGTAGCCATGCTCGCCAGAGCGTGGGATGGGTCACCGCTCACCCGCCGTCTGGCGACGATGGCTACACAAATGCGACCGTTATTTATCGGGCGGTGCTAACTGGCGAAACGTTTCTGGAACGCGCGGGTTATTGTTGGGCGGCTCCTTACGCAGGTGGAAAGTGATATGAAACGATTCTGGTTTTGGCGCCGTCGTTGGCTGCGAATGGTTCTGCTGACGACGTTTTCGATCATGGCTGCGTTTCTGCTGCTGGCGGGCGCCGGCTGGTGGTATTTGCACCCCGTGGTGGAGCGCACCGACGGGCTTGTGTATGGACGCCGAAACGATCTACCGTTAACGCTCGATGTGATTCAGCCTCTGCGCCCGAACGGGCGCGGCGTGGCGTTTATGGTCAGCGGTGGTTGGAAATCAGGGCGTCCTGGCGAGACGCCGACCTGGATGATGGCGCCATTGCTCCGCCGAGGCTACACGATTTTCGCGATTTGCCATGTTTCGCAACCCGAAGCGACCGTTACCGAGATCATCGAAGACGTTCATCGCGGGGTGCGATTTGTCCGGCATCATGCGGAGGAATACGGAGTCGATCCGACAAGGCTGGGAGTCAGCGGCGGCAGCGCCGGGGGACACCTCAGTTTAATGCTGGCCACCTGCGGCCGACCCGGCCCTCAAGACTCGCAAGATCCCGTCGATCGTGAGAGCAGCGCCGTTCAAGCCGTGGCTATTTTTTACCCCGTGACCGATCTATTGCACTTGGGGAATTCCACGGAAAACCTGGGCGATGGCGGACCGCCCAAGAGTTTCGTGAAAGCTTTCGGGCCCGACGCCGCGAAGCTTTCCGCCTGGAAAGTGATTGGCCGCGAATGTTCGCCGATCTACCACATCACGGCCGATCTTCCACCGACGCTCATCTATCATGGCGACGCCGATACCTTGACGCCGCTCGAACAGTCGCAATGGTTTCAACAACGCGCGGTCGAGCGCGGGGGCGTAGTGAAGATTGTCGTTCACCGAGGAGGCGAGCACGGTTGGCCGACGATGCTCTGGGACCTGCGAAAATTTGCCGATTGGTTCGACGAGCATCTTTGAGGCGAGCGGCTGAAAAAATATCGCCGCTTGCCTTGTGGGAAAACTCGGCTGGCCGATCAATGCCACTCATCGCCGCTTCACTCCGCGCTGGCGTTGAGTTTTTCCATCCAGCGTTGCACTTGGATGGCGTCGGCGTAGGTCGCGCCAAGCGGCACGGGTTCGAGTCCTTGCGCGACGCGACAAAAACACCGCAGTTCCTCGGCCATCATTCCGCTCGGCGGAACAGCGCGCACCTCGAGCGCCAACGGCCAGGAAGCTTGCGAATCCCAGACTTCGATCGGCCTGGGGTTCGGCGAAATGCGGGCAGACCACCCCGCGCCGAATACTTCGGTTCGGTCGAAACCTCGGGGCGGCATTCCCGAAGGCGTTAAATACGATGCCGCGAACGACGCCACGGGGCCGTCTTTCCACTTGAGCTGCGCCAGAGCCAGGTCGATCACGCCGCTTTCGGTCCGATGGAATTGCGCGCTGCAATGATTAGGTTCGGCGCGGTCGAGCAAAACCTGCGTGGCGTAAAGGTCATGGACCATCGCCGCATGCAGAGGATTCTCGCCGGGAAAGTCCTTCACGATGCTGGCCGGCCGATGCCGCACGCAGTTGATGTACGAGATCGGTCCTCGCCGCCGCGCCGCGGCGCGCAACTCCTGAAACTCGCTATTGAAGAGCACGATATGCCCGATCATCAGATTGCTGGAGTTGGGCGATACCAACGGCGCCAAACTTTCCGCGTCAGGCAGGTTGTCGGCAATCGGTTTTTCCAGGAGCACCGTTTTTCCACTCTCCAGCAACGCCTTGGCCACCGACGCATGCGACGCCGTCGAACAGGCAACCACCCAGGCTTCCGCGCCGGACTCCGCAATCGCCTGCTGAAGGTTTGTCCAACCTCGCACGCCGGGAAGCTCCGGCGCGAGGGCGTCGAGGCTTTCCCGCCGCCGCGCCACCAAGGCCACCAATTCAGACTCCGCGAGTCCGGCGAGTGTTAAAGCGTGCAGCCGCCCGAAGCGGCCCAGCCCGACAACGCCCACTTTCACCGGTGAAAAACTGGTCCTCGACATGCTCGTTTCTCCCTAGCGAATCGCGCGTTGTTGGCAAAGCTGAATTCGGTATTCAAAAAGTTTTGGCATGGTCTCCTGATCGCACCACTGTACACGATGCAACTGGCCAGTCGCGAGAGGCCGCCGCCAGCGTGTTACAATACCCGGTATCTCGATTCCAACTTTCAAACTGTCGCCGCTGAGGAGAAGACCGTTGGCCGCTCAAAAAACATTGTTGGCGATCGGCGCCCATTTCGATGATTGCATTTACGGCGTTCCCGGAATCATGCTCAAGGCGGTGGCCAAACATTACCGCGTGATTCAGTTGATTCTGATCGGCGATTATTCAAATTGGCCGCCCACCAAGGGCCGCGAGCGGGAATTCGTGGCGTCGGTGAGTAAGATCTGCCAAACGTATGGCGTGGAAACGCAATTTCTCGCTTTCGCTTCGCATCAGTACGACGCCAATGCGGAAGCGAAACAGAAAGTGGCGCAAGCGGTGTTCGATATCAAGCCCGACATCGCTTTCCACTTGTGGGAAAACGACCACCACCACGATCACACCATCGCGGCGCAACTGAGCAAAATTGCCTTGCGGCATGGCGGCCGGGTGATCAATCAAGAGCATTTCAAAACGCCGCGAGCCATCTATCAATACGATAACGGCCCCGGCCACACCATCGGCTTTGAACCCGATACGTTTGTCGATATCAGCGATTACTGGGAGCAGGCCAATGAATGGTTGGGGCGATTGATGGCCTTGCAACAAAACCGGGAATACCAGGCGAACCAGCCCGGCGGCGCCCAGCAAAACAAGGAAACACTGGCTCGCTATCGTGGGCAGACCTGCGGCGTTCGTTATGCCGAGGCGTTGTGGGCGGCCCGCAAACGGCCCGTTGCGATACTGTAAGCCGGAACATGGAACTCTCGAAAAAAAGCCCGGCATTTTCAAAATGCCGGGCTTTTATACTTCACGCCGCTGGCAACAGCTCAATGACTATGCGAGCCGTGCGAGTGCGACCCTTCGGCAGGCGCGGCGGTTTTTGCCGCCGGGGCGCCGTATGGAGAGCCTTGCGTTCCGCCGTAGGCCGGACTTTCACCGGCCGGTGAGGCATAGCCGCCGGGGGAGTACGTCGCTGGTTGGACGTTGCCCGCCTCCGCGCTGCCGTAGTTGGCGGTGCTTCCTGGTCGGTACTCACTGCCAGCGGCTGAGTCCGTGGCGCCGTAGCCGCCGCCATAACTGGAGGTTGGGGCGTAGCTGTTGTCGGCGGGTGGTTGGTAACTGCTGGGTTGTTGGTACGCGCTTCCGGGAGCGGAGCCGTACGCCGCCGCCGGAGGCTGGTAGCTTCCAGCGCTGGAGGGTTGGCCGCCGTAACCACCAGATTGACCGTAGCCCGAGCCGCTTTCCGCTTCCGCAACAGGCGCGTTTTGCATCTGCGGCGAAGCGCCGTAGCTATTGTCTTGATAGCTCTGTCCGCCCGTGGCGGATTGGTCAGCATAGCCCGTTGCAGCCGGCGCGCCATAGCCGGCGGCTGGTGTTTGCCCATAGCCGGCGGCTGGTGTTTGCCCATAGCCGGCGGCTGGTGTTTGCCCATAGCCGCTTTGAGGACTTGGCTGCGAGTAACCCGATTGCGGCGCACTAGCTACGTAAGCGGAGGCGCCGCCGGTTTGGTACTGACCGGTGTTGTATCCGCCGATGGCTTGTTGGGCGCCGTAAGCCGCTTGCGAAGCAGCTTGGGACACGCGGTCCGCTGCGCCGTAGGCGGCGTCGGAAACGGCTCGTTGCGCGCCATAGGCCGACTGCGACGCCGCTTGTTGGGCGCCGTAGGCCGCTTGGCTGGCAACTTGCTGGGCGCCGTAAGCCGCTTGCGCCGCCGTTTGCTGGAGTGTGTCGACCGGATTGCCGTATCCGCCGCTACTCTGAGGGTAGCCCAGGCTCGATGCAACGGCGTTGGGGCCGCTCACCGGATACGGAGTGCCCGTGGAGGAAGGCGGTTTCGGCGTGGAGCTATTGGCCACCATTCCGCTATCGGCTGTTTTTTTCTTGCCGAAACCCAGCCAACCCATTCCGGGAGTGTTGTACGCCCCACCGCTTTGGCAGCCGGTCATGGCCGCTACTGCTATCCAGGCGGACGTGAGAGCTACGAATTTCCATCGCGATGATTTGATCTGCATGACTTCCTTGTCCTGTTTTGATTCGCCTGCCAGAATCGCGCTTGCAAACGACCGTAAAATGCTTGCGCGCTCCCCTCTTGGGAGACCCGCCTTCGCTCCACGACGTCGGCGGCAACGTAATCGCAGACGAAGTGCTTCCTCTTCTCTTCGGCGGAATAGTTGCTTCAGGCCAACTAATCCGAAAAGTTCGCCAAATCGGAATAAACCGGTGAAATAGTGGGGATGCAAAAGCCCCGCGCCGCACGAATACCGGCAATACAGATTTGGGGCGGAAGCGTACAAAGCTCTTTATGCGGAGTCAATAGCGGAAAATATTTCTTGCAGCTAGAAAAACAGATTCCTCCGACCCGCTGCCTGCAAAACGGGTGCGGGCAACGTATGTTTCGGTGGGCGGCTGGCATTTGCGTGTCGGCGTTTTGCTGAAAAAACACATACACCGGGAGCCAACGGGCAATGTCGGGAAGAGTCAGATTATTTGGTGTTGAAATCGATTCGATCCGCATGACCGAAGCGGTGGAGCGAATTGTCGAATGGTGTAAGTCCCCACAATCGCAATGCCGGTATGTGGTTACGCCGAACGTAGATCATACCGTTCTGCTTCAGCACGACGCTTCGCTCCGCGCCGCCTATGGCGACGCCGCCATGGTGCTGGCCGATGGTTGGCCGGTTGTGTTGGCCTCCCGGCTATTGGGTAAACGCCTGCCCGAGAGAGCCCCGGGTTCTGATCTGGCGCCGGCGTTGTTCGAGGTTGCCGAGCAATTCGAGCAGCCGTTGCGCGTGTTTCTTTTAGGCGCCGCCGCCGGTGTTGGGGAGCGGGCGGCGGTTAATATCGAACGACGTTGGCCGCATGTGCAAATCACGGGGGTTTACTCGCCGCCTCTCGGCTTTGAGCACGATGACGACGAAAACCAACGCATTTTGGAGTTGATTCGCCAAGCAGCGCCGCAAGTGCTGATGGTGGGGTTGGGCGCGCCGAAACAAGAAAAATGGGTGCATGCGCACCGCGACGAAATTAGCGCCGACGCCGCCCTTTGTATTGGAGCCACGATCGACTTTCTCGCCGGAGAAAAATCGCGTGCGCCGAATTGGATGCAACGCAGCGGTCTGGAATGGCTCCATCGAATGGCCAGCGAACCGCGGCGGCTTTGTCGGCGCTATGCGCGCGATGCCTGGGTCTTTCCGCAGCTTGTGTGGCGCGAATGGCGGACGTCCCACTGAGCAACGCCGGGCTTTGAAACGAAAGGATACGATGGCCTTCCAAGGCCATCGCACTGGCGGCCTACATTTCAAAACATGTCTTTAGATGGCTCGCCCCGCCATGAACGCGGCCGAATATTCCACCTATTCGTCCCACTTTCACGGAGCGATGCATTGCACCGATTCTTCCGCATAATCGCTCAATGCCGGTTACGGGGCCAGCCGATGGTAAGTGATGTCAGGCTGTGAATCCATTGCGGCGTTGGCGACGTTACCACGGCGGCAAGGCCGCAACCAAGATGAGCTGCCGCGCGGACGATTCCATTCGTCTTCGGCGGGTCGCCTATCGTGGGCGAAAATCAAACGATGTCTG
This sequence comes from Planctomycetota bacterium, assembly GCA_024276655.1. Lineage (GTDB taxonomy): Bacteria > Planctomycetota > Planctomycetia > Pirellulales > Pirellulaceae > SZUA-33. The sequence goes on along the minus strand of JAJRWU010000068.1, from coordinate 10,345 downwards.
AGGTCGGTGGCACAGGGGAGCCTAATGATGTTTCAAGCCAAAGTAATCGCGCTGGCGGGCGCTTTGTTTCTCGTTTTTGCCGTCGGCGCTTCGTCGTGCCAAGCCCAAGAGAGGGCGTTCGGCCGTGTTTGGGGCGGCGGGAATAATGTCCGGGATTGGGAGCGATTTTACCACTACCCGTACGTGTACTACCCGCGCAACTTCTGGGGAAGCGAGTATTATCGGAGCAGCGAATCGCTGTACTACCGCTACCCGTCGGAAATGAGGACCCCTGTTTACAACCGACAGTGGCACAGTCCGTTCCCGGAAGGCCGCGCCTACCACCAAGGGCACCAATTCATTTTGGATCAGTTTTGAGCCGGCCGGTTTGAATCTGGCGGCGCGTCCCCAAAGAGGACGCAGCTCCGAAGCGAGCGACAACCCACTACTCTCATCGCTGGATCGAAAATCCTGCGGTGAGAGTTTTTTATGCGCCTAGTGCTTTGTCACAGCTAAGAATTAGGGTTGCAAGATATCAGCCGCGGGGCGCTAGCCCACGGTTTTCCTGCTCGGAACCGTGGGCTAGCGCCCTGCGGCTGATCCTGAAATTAAGCTGTGACAAAGCACTAGGCGCCAGCAGACTCTATCTTCGCGCGCAGCGAGGGAATCACTTGGGCGGGCACGAATTTGGCGAGTTTTTCGTCGGACGCCAAATGTGCGATCTGCTTGATCAAGGAACTGGAAACATGCGCGAACCGTTCATCGGCCATGAGGAAAACGGTTTCAATTTCCGCATCGAGCTGACGGTTGGCCATCATCATGGTGAATTCGGCGGCGATATCGGTCAACGGCCGCACGCCTCGAATCATGACCCGGGCGTTGCATTTGCGGACAAAATCGACGGCCAACCCATCGAACGTGCGCACTTCCACGTTGTCGAAATCCGCCACGACCGAGGAAACCAAATCGACGCGCTCGGCGTGTGAAAAAAACGACGTTTTTTCAACGTTCAGGCCGATTCCCACCACCAGTCGGTCGACCAGACGGCTGGCCCGGCGAATCACGTCGAGATGCCCAAGCGTGATCGGATCGAACGATCCGGTATAAACCGCAACGCGAATATTGCTTGCTTCCATGACGACCGGCGGTTTTTGGGATCGGTGAGTTGGCCAGGCTTTGCTTAACAGATATCGTAATGGCGCCCGATCCTACCGCAAGGCCGCTTTAACGTAGGGGCGGCTAACATAAGAGACCACAAAGCCATAGAGAATCACTTTGAACGCCACCCAGCCTAACGTGAAGACAAAAATAACCGCCATATACACTTGCATGGCGAGTTTCAGGATTTTGGAGAAATCGGGCGCGTTAGGCGGAGCATTTTTTCCTTGACTCGCCGTGATCATGGCCGGCATCTTTTCGGCCATGAGCTGACCTATTTCCCGCTGCATCATGATAGTGGGCGCCGTCTTCGCCAGTTCAAAGACAATCGCCGCCAGGCAGATCATCGCCAACACGCCCGCCGCCCGGGGCGACTTCTTCAACCCCAACACGGCGCCGTAGATGAGTCCGACAGCGACGGCCATATGCGCCACCGAGAGCACCAAATTCACGGTGCGGAAGCGCAGGGCGAGATCTTGCGAGGCGGCGTTGATCAGTTGCTGTTGTTCCCGCATTTCCGGCGAGCCCACCTGCTGGAGCGACGCCATCGTCTTTTGCAGGACTGGCGCCAGCAACGTCATGGCAAAAGAATACGCCCCAGTAAAACCGCCCGCGATTCCCAACAACAACAGCACGATACAAAGCACGCCCATCGCGCGGGGCTGCTTTGCTGGTTCGACGGCAACCGCCGCATCGTCCGGCGTTTCTTCCACGCAAGCTGCTTCCACGGGCGCCGACGCCGAAGAAGGATTGTCTGACGGCGCATTAGACACGTGCTTATGCCTTTAGGCTGAAATCGTAGTTTTCCGTGGCGATGCGCGAGGCTTCGTCGTCGCCAATGTAAAACAGTTCCGCTTCCGATCGGCGACGAACGGCGGTCCTGAGCGTTTTTGTCTCACGCCACAATGCAGCAGCCGATGCCGTGAGCCAGAGGAATGCTTCGGGGTTCTGCCCGCGAGCCAACAACGCGACAAAAGGCCCGGCCATGGCCCCGCCCCAAGCCAACACATAGGCCCAGCCTTGCCAAGTGACAGGACTGATCTGCTTGCCCATTTGCTTTTCAGCAAACCACTTTGCGTTGCCTAACATGTTTTTCTCTCCAAGGTAGTTGTCTTTTTTGTAGCGGGATTTTGATATTTCTTCAACAGCAGACCTGTTTTTCGACGGCTTCGGATTTCACAGGTTCGGCTAGTCGCTCGCCGGTGGTTTTCGAAGTTGTTTGCGTTGTGAGCGTGCTCGCTTATCCTGCATGCGGCGGATTTTCGCGCCTCGGCTCGGTTTCACGGGTTTTCTTTTAGCGGGCCTCTGGCAGGCTTCGTTCAGCAACACCCGCAGTTTGTTCAGACAGTCGGCGACGTTGCGTCCTTGATCGCGAAACCGTTCGCTACCGATGTAAAATTCACCTTGTTTGTTGATCCGACGTCGATGCAGTTGTAAAAATCGTTCGCGAACATCGTCTGGCAAATAGCGGGAGCGATGAATCGCCCATCGCAACTGCACTTTGGTGTTCACCTTGTTCACATTCTGGCCGCCCGGTCCGCCGCTGCGCGAGAACGTGAAATGGAACTCCGCCAATGGAATGGAGAGCCGCTCGTTTACCTCCAACATGTTTCGCCTCGGAGAGCCTTTCGCTATCAAGGAATTCGCCAGCCAGACGCCGATCTTGGCATGGTTTTTGGGCCGCCGTGAGTCGGCGGAAATTCGCCGGCCCAACGAAATGCGTAACCCATTATACCGAAACAGCTTAAAGTCGGCACGCCGGCCGATCGGATATTATCTTCCCTCCGCGCCGTGGGAGTGTACCCCTGGGGCCTGTTTGTTGCGGACATTCTTACGGCGGGTCGAATCCGCCCGGCGTGAAGGGATGGCAGCGGCAAATGCGTTTGACGCCTTTCCAGAAGCCGCGTAGGACGCCGTATTTTTTCACGGCCTCAATGAAATAGGCGCTGCAGGTCGGCGTGAAGCGACAGTTCCGGCCCAGCAGCGGACTGAGAAATATCTGGTAGAGCCGCACCAGGCCAATCAGCGCCAGCGAGGGAAGTTGGAAGAGTTTGCGCCACATAAGGAATTAAGAACTTTATGAACCAAACATCGCACGGAAAAACACCGTCGTACGCTGGCCTTCCAAGGCGGTCGAAATCTATCAACCGACAGCCTACCAAGGCTGCCGTACCATTAAATCGGGCGCTTCGTTATCGCTCGACGCATCACATTCAGTGTGCTCTTTCGAGCAAGCTCGTAAAAGCTTGTCTTTTGAGCATCTTTTCTTTGCGGCCCTTTGCGCCTTGGTTGCTCGTGGAGTTCTGTCAGAAAATCGATCACGCCATGCCTCGGAATTTTTGATGCCGCCGAAGCGAACACCCCGGACTCGCGCCAACGACCTCTGACGCGTGAACCGCAACGCCGTTTTGTTTAGTCGCACACCGTTCAATTCAATTTGACGTTGTTGAAGTTGATGAGCAAGCCAATCTTCACGCCGGCCACTTTCCGCGATGGGAGAGATCGTCGAAGTCCATACTTCGTGCTCTTCGCGTCCTAGTGGTGAACGTATCTGGCCAAACGATTCGCTCTCTGCAACTCAGGCTTCGAGTTGGCCGGCTTGTTCCTTGAGAAAATTGGCGAGGTCGCCCCGTTCGAGATCTTCCAGGGTGCGAAAACGAAGTTTGACCACATCGCGATCTTCATGCGTGGCGTCGAGCGAACGATCACGCGCCAAATGGGCGATGCGCCCCAAGGCAACGCGATTCTTCGGCGCACGCAGCACAAGCTCCACAACCGCCGGCCGCTTGGTGTGGATGCTGGCCCAAGGCGCTTCGGCGCCGGGCGGCGAATGGTGTACGAGCACTTTGTTGTCCCATTGGAACGAGCCGTGGGGCAAGGCGGTTTCCACTAAATCACACAGTCGCTCCAGCACCTCCACCTCCCACAACACGCGCTTGCCCGGCGGAAAACCTTTCCGCAGCAGATGCCATTTTTTGCCCAGCGCCTTCCAGGGCATGAGGTCGTTCGGATTGATCGCGGCCCGATTCGCGATGCCCATGAAACTCTCGATGGCGCGTTCCAGTACGTTCCAAAACTCCGGGCGATCAAGCTCCTGAAGCGTATGGGCGCGAATTTCGATTTCCTGCTAAGGGCCTTGCTGCATTTTCTGGCGAACGCGAGGATCGTTCCCGTACAGCGGGATGGCGTCCATCTCGTTGAGCGTACGCAGCGGAAGCATTTGTGCAACCTCGCCGCGTTGGAAGGCGTTTCGGGCCACGCGAAACTTCATTTTCAGCAGCCAGGCCTCTCCGGTAATGGCGTGAAAAAACCAACCTGACGCTTTCCGCTCGGCCGTAATTTCGACCACGCCGCGAGAGTTCCAATCGGTGGCCGCGAAGTCGCCTTTTTCGTGGATGAAATCGACCACGCGCTCCAGCAGGCGGCCATCCCACTGGCAGGGTTCGCCCTGCCGGCCGACACGATCTTGGGTATGCCAACGCCGGCCGTCCAACTCCCAGGGCATTTTTGCGTTGCGACCCACTTCGTTGATGTCGAGGTCGCCCGGCTTGCTGGCATTCTCCCGGCGCGCGTCGAACGTCTTGCGAGCTTTCCGAGGACTTTCCTCCAGCACCGGCGCCAGGGCTTCTCCCGTGTGGGAGCGAGCGAGCTTCTTGCCGCGTTTCGCCTTGCGAGCATACTCGACCACGGTTTCGGGCGTTCCCTCGACGACAATCCGACCGCCGTCTTCGCCCGCTTCAGGACCCAAATCGATCACCCAATCGGCCGATTTGATCACGTCGAGGTTGTGTTCGATGACCACCACCGAGTTGCCCATGTCGACCAAGCGATGTAGCACGTCGAGCAGCTTGGCGAGGTCGTCGAAGTGCAAGCCGGTGGTCGGTTCGTCGAGCAGGTAAAGCGTCCGACCGGTGTCTGGGCGGGCGAGCTCAGCGGCCAGCTTCACGCGCTGCGCCTCGCCGCCGGAGAGCGTCGGCGCGGATTGGCCGAGTGTGAGGTAGTCGAGCCCCACGTCGCACAACGTTTGCAGGATTTTGCGGATTTTGGGGATGTTCTCAAACAGCTTCACCGCATCGCCGCAGGTCATGTTGAGCACGTCGGAAATCGAACGCTCTTCGTACCGCACGGCCAGTGTTTCCGGGTTGTAACGCTGCCCCCGACACGTTTCACATTCGACCCAAACATCTGGCAGAAAGTGCATTTCAATTCTGATTTGTCCGTTGCCTTCGCAGGCGTCGCAACGGCCGCCGGCGGCGTTGAAACTGAACCGCCGCGGTTGGTAGCCGCGAATTTTCGCTTCGGGCAGTTGTGCGAAAAGAATGCGAATCAGTTCGAAGGCGCCGGTGTACGTGGCCGGATTCGACGTGGGCGTGTTGCCCAGCGGCCGTTGATCGACGCGGATCACCTTGTTGATGTTTTCCAGGCCGATGACTTTATCGTGCGGGCCGGGAGTGGTCGACGCCCGGTGCAGCGTGCGGGCCAGTGAATTGTAAAGCACGCCTTCAATGAGGGAGCTTTTGCCGCTGCCGCTGGGGCCGGTAATAGCGGTCAAGGCGCCGAGCGGAATCTGCAAATGCACATTGCGCAAATTGTGGTGGCGAGCGCCGACAACTTCCAGCCAACCGCCGGGTGCATGCGGCTGCGGAAGCGGAGCGTGTGCGTCACTTTTGTTTTTCGCGACTTTCGATTTCGATTTCGACGCCGCCTTCGTTTTTGTTTTCTCTTTGGACGGCCGGACGCGGCGTTCGTCAAAGACGGGAATCGCCTTCTTGCCGCTCAAGTAAGGCCCAGTAACGGAAGCCCGCTTTTTGGCGAGTTGGGCGGGTGTTCCATGTGCGACAATGCGGCCGCCGTTCTTGCCGGCGGCGGGACCGAAATCGCAAATGAAATCGGCGCTTTCCAGCACTTCCCGGTCGTGTTCCACCACCAGCAGCGTGTTGCCCAAGTCGCGAAGTTTCAGCAGGGCGTTGAGCAAACGTTTGTTATCTCGCGGATGCAGACCGATGGTCGGTTCGTCGAGCACGTACAACACGCCGCATAGTCCGCTGCCAAGCTGGCTGGCGAGGCGAATGCGTTGTGCTTCGCCGTTCGAGAGCGACGCCGCGGTGCGCGAAAGCGAGAGATAATACAGCCCCACATCGTTGAGAAAGCGGATGCGGTCGCGAATTTCGCGTATCACTTCTCCGGCCACGCGTTTCTCGCGTTTGTCGAGTTTCCAACCCTCGATTTCTTCTTGCAATTGCGCCAACGGCAGTCGGCAGATGTCGTCCACCGTCTTGCCGTGAAAACGAACGGCGGAGGAATCGTCGCGCAGACGCGTGCCGCCGCACGACGCACACTCCACTTCATCGACCAGATGCTCCAACCGCGCACGGAAGGTGAACGAGAGCCGAGCCGCTTCCTCCAACGCCGGGTAAAGCCCCTTGAACTGGAAGCGGAACAGCGGAGGATCGGTCTTTTTGGAGTTCGGCTTGCGTACTTCAAACCACTGCTCGCCGGCGCCGTGCAACACCGTACGGCGTTGCCGCGCGCCAAGCTGTTCAAAGGGAATATCGAGCGGAACCTTGGCGCCGGCGGAAAGCGCTTCCAGCATCCAAACCGAGACGTCTTTTCTTAGGTCGGGCCAGAGCGCCAGCGCGCCGTCGGCCAACGTCAACTTAGGGTCGTTCAACAACGCGGCGAGGTTGGCGCCGGTTTGCACGCCCAGCCCTTCGCAATCGGTGCACCAGCCCAACTGGCTGTTGAAGGAAAAATTATGCGGTGAGAGCGGCTCGAAACTGCGACCGCATTCTTCGCAAACACGGTGCAAACTATGCGTGACGGTTTCCCAACTCGGCTCGGGGGCGTCTTTCTCGACACGCGCAACGGCCATCACGCCTCGCCCGAAGGTGAGCGAAGCCTCCACGCTGTCGGCAATACGCGAACGAGCGCCAGGCCGCACCGTCACGCGGTCGATCACGACTTCGACCTGATGTTTGCGCCGCCGCGTGATTTTTGGCGGGTCGTCCAAGGAGTAGGTCAGGCCGTCGACGCGAACACGCGCGAAGCCCGCCGCTTTCGCCTCCTCCCAGAGCGTTTCGTACTTCTGCCCGACGTCAATCGCCATCGGCGCCATTAAGTAAAGCTTGGCGCCCTCTGGCTCCGACATGATCTTCGCGACGATTTCATCGGATGTCTGCGAGCCGATCGGCACATCGCATTCCGGGCAATACGGCTGGCCCAGCCGCGCCAGCAAGATCCGCAGGTAGTCGTAGACTTCGGTCACGGTGCCGACGGTGCTGCGCGGCGAGTGCCCCAGGTTTTTCTGTTCAATGGCAATCGCGGGCGAGAGGCCTTCGATGTGGTCGAGCCGCGGCTTTTGCATCTGGCTGACAAACTGCCGGGCGTAAGAACTGAGGCTCTCCACATAGCGCCGTTGGCCTTCGGCGTAGATGGTGTCCATGGCGAGCGAACTTTTTCCCGAGCCGCTCATGCCGCAGAACGCCGTGAGTTTGTCTCGCTCGATCGAGACGTCGACATGCTTCAAGTTGTGTTCGTGGGCGCCGCGCACGATGATCTTTTCGCTGAACACGGCGGCCCGTTTTTTGGGTTTTCTCTTTTTAGCGACCTTGCTGGCCGGTTTTTCTCGCAGCACTTTCGCCAAGGCGGCGCCGGTGTACGACGCCTTGCACTTGGCGACGTCTTCGGGAGTTCCCTCGACAAGAATCCGGCCGCCGCCCTGGCCGCCTTCGGGGCCAAGGTCGATCACCCAATCGGCGGTTTTGATCACATCCAGGTTGTGCTCCACAACGAGCACCGTATTGCCGGCGTCGGCAAAACCATGCAATACTTGCAAAAGCATTTTGATATCGGCGAAGTGGAGCCCCGTGGTGGGTTCGTCGAGCAAATACAGCGTTTGGCCGGTGCTCTTTTTGGCCAGTTCACGGGCCAGTTTGATGCGTTGCGCCTCGCCGCCGGAAAGCGTGGGCGAAGGCTGGCCGATTTTGAGATAATCGAGCCCCACGTCGTGCAGGGTTTGCAGTTTGTGGCGCACCTTGGGGATAGCGTCAAACAGTTCGAGCGCCTGTTGCACATCGAGTTCGAGCACGTCGGCGATCGACTGGCCCTTGAACTTCACATGCAGCGTTTCTCGGTTGAAACGCTTGCCCTGGCAAACCGGGCAGGTCACCCAGACATCGGCCAGGAAATCCATCTCGAGGCGGTTCGAGCCATTGCCATCGCAAGCTTCGCAGCGGCCAGCGGCCACGTTGAAACTGAAACGGCCCGGTTTGTAGCCGCGGCGTTTGGCGTCGGGAAGCTGTGCGAACAGATTGCGGATTTCATCGAAAACCTTGATATAGGTTCCCGGATTGGAGCGTGGCGTGCGGCCAATCGGAGATTGATCGATCGCGATCAACTTATCGAGCAGCCGCCAACCTTCGATCGAATCGTGGGCGCCCGGTTCACCTTCGCCGCCGTTCAGATCTCGCCGCAGCGATTCAAGCAAAATATCGGTGACCAGCGAACTCTTGCCCGAGCCCGAAACCCCCGTCACGCAGACCAACGCACCCAGCGGAATGTGGACATCGACATTCTTGAGGTTGTTGTGCCGCGCCCCGATCACGCTCAGGCGGTCTCCACTGATGGGCCGACGTTTTTTCGGAATCTCAATTTTCAACTTGCCGGAAAGGTACTGCCCCGTGATGCTGCGTTTGGCGCTCGTGATAGCCTCCAAATCGCCGTGCGCGACAAGCTCCCCGCCCCGCACTCCCGGCCCAGGACCGAAATCGAAAATATGGTCGGCGGCGCGCATGGTGTCTTCATCGTGTTCGACCACCACGACGGTGTTGCCCATGTCGCGAAGTTGTTGGAGCGTTTTCAGGAGGCGGTCGTTATCGCGAGGGTGCAAGCCGATGGAGGGTTCGTCGAGCACGTACAACACGCCCACGAGCGCCGCCCCGATTTGGCTCGCCAGACGAATGCGTTGCGACTCGCCGCCGGAGAGCGTCGGCGCGGTTCTCGCCAGCGAGAGGTAATCGAGGCCGACATTGACCAAGAATCCCAAGCGGTTGCGAATTTCCTTGAGCGCTTCGGCGGCGATGATTTTACGGGTGTCGTCCAGTTCCAAGTTCGAGAAGAATTCGGCTGCGTCGGCGATTGGCAGCTCGGAAATTTCGGGGAGCGACAACGCGCGGCCGTGCGGGAAAAGGGCGTCGTCAAACTTGTCGCTGAGCGTGGTCAGCCGGACCGACCTCGCCTGCGCGTTCAAGCGCGTTCCACGGCAGCGCGGGCAGTTGACCGTACACATGTATTTTTCCAGCCGCCGCCGTTGGATGCGGCTGTTGCTTTCGCGATGCTTGCCCAGCAAGATGGGAATCACGCCTTCGAAATGGCCGCCGTATTTCATCGGCGAGGCGCCGCCGCGCCACGTGAACGTGATGTGTTCGTCGTCGGCGCCCCAGAGCCAAACATCTCGCAGCGGCTGGTCGAGATCGCGCCAGGGCGTTTCCAGCATAACGCCTTCTTCAAGCCCCAACTTCCGCTCCATGGTGTCGGCCACGCCCTGATAAATATGCCGACGCCAGCGGCCCATTTCCTTCCACTTGCCGAGAAGTTCAATGCAGCCCTTGCGGAATGAAAGCCGGTCGTTGGGGATCAGCAATTCCGGATCGAACGAATAAAGGTTGCCCAACCCGTCGCATTCCTCGCACATGCCGCGCGGGCTGTTGAAACTAAATAGCTGAGGACTCGGCGGTTCAAAACTCACGCCACAATGCGTGCAGGCGTAATCGGCCGAAAAGGTGGTGTTGGTCGTGAGACGGAGTTGCTCTGCGGGGGGAGTTTCACCGGCCGTGGGCGTTTCAGGATTTTCATGTAACACAAACAGATTGCCGCGGCCCATTTTTAGAGCCAACTCCACCGCTTCGGCCAAGCGAGGACGTACACTCGTTTGGATCGTGAGCCGATCGACCACGACTTCAATATCGTGCCGAATTTGGCGATCGAGCGAGAGCCGCGAGGAAAGCGAAACCACTTCTCCGTCGACCCGCGCGCGAGAGAAACCTTCCTTCACTAGGCCGTCGAACAGATCGCGGTGTTCGCCTTTCTGGCCGCGCACCAACGGCGCCAACACCAAAACTTTCGTATGACGCGGCAGTTGCAAGATGCGGGCGATAATTTGCTCTCGCGATTGCGCCGCGATTTTTCGATCGCATTTCGGACAGTGCCC
>JAJRWU010000067.1 GCA_024276655.1 Planctomycetota bacterium | reverse complement strand
TCGACAGGGGATTCTTACTCTCACGCCACAACGGTCAACCCGCAGACTGTTGCTAGCAACGAGCCAAACTCAACCACCACAACCACTTCGCTCAATAGACAACTCCAAAGCCATCGCCTAAAACTTGGGTAATGACAAGGTCTGGCGAGCATGGCTACGACACTAATTTTCCGCTCGATGCTTAGCTTAGTGCTTATGGAGGTCGTCGTTGGCTTGCTGAGGATTGGCAATCGGACTCAACGGTTGGGCGATGTTGCGTCCTTGGCCAAAATAGGGTGAATCGCCGGGAACGGCCCATTGAACGGCGTTGGCCAAAATGCGCGTTACGCCTGGGTTTTTGTAGATCGGGTAGGTTTCGTGTCCTGGTCGGAAGTAGAAGATTTTCCCCTTGCCGCGGCGGAACGTGCAGCCGCTGCGCATCACTTCGCCGCCTTCGAACCAACTGATGAACACCAGTTCGTCGGGCGTGGGAATGTCAAAAAACTCGCCATACATTTCGGCGGCGGGCAGTTCGAGGTATTCCTCTTCCAGCCCGGCTGCGATCGGATGCCCCGGCGCCACCACCCACAGCCGCTCGCGCTCGCCGGCTTCCCGCCAACGCAGCATGCAGCTGGTGCCCATCAGTTTGCGGAATATTTTTGAGCCATGGGCCGAATGCAGCACCAACAACCCCATTCCCTCCAGCACGCGTTGCTGCACGCGTTCGACGATTTCGTCGGCTACCTGATCATGCGCCGCATGGCCCCACCAGAGCAGCACATCGGTTCCAGCCAACACGTCTTCGGTCAGCCCATGCTCCGGTTGGTCGAGTGTTGCCGTGCGCACCGAAACCAGCTCACCCAATTGGGCTTGCAAACCAGCAGCAATGGCCGCGTGAATGCCGTCGGGATAAAGCTCGCCCACTGAGGCGTTCGACTTTTCGTGGACGAACTCATTCCAAACCAAAGCGCGAATTGGGCGGGCGGCCATCGAAAGACTCTCCATATTGGGTGGGACGTCGCGGAGGGTTTGAATGTACCAGGAGCGGCGCGGAGCGGCAAGATTCCAGCACGGCGGACGCGGCGTTAGGCAATGCGTTTAGCACCTACTTGACGGCCCCTCGGGCGCGCGTCACGATTGCCCTGCGGCGGCGGGTTTTCTGTTTTCTCAGAAAGCCCGTTTTGAAATGAACGTGCGCGGGCTTCCTCAAGAGAGTATTTTGATATGTCTCGGAGCGGCAAGGTTTTTCTGGCGGTCGACATGGGCGCTTCGAGCGGCCGGGTGTTGGCGGGCGTGTTGCACGACGACCGCCTTCGTTTGGAGGAGCTTCACCGCTTTTCCAACGGCGGCGTGGCCGCCAATGGCCGCCTGTATTGGGATGTCTTGCGGCAATGGACGAACGTAAAAGACGGCTTGCGCGCCGCGGCGGCAAAAATGCAAGATGTCGTCAGCGTGGGGGTCGACACCTGGGGCGTCGATTTTGGTTTGCTCTCGAAAAACGGCGAACTCCTGGGCAACCCCTATCACTACCGCGACCACCAAACCCGCGGCATGATGGAAAAGGCCTTTGCCACGGTCGGTCGTGAAGACATTTTCGCCGCCACCGGGCTGCAATTCATGGAGCTGAACACGCTGTATCAAATGCTGGCCATGCAGCAAGCCGGTTCACCCGCGCTCGACGCCGCCCAGCATTTTCTCATGATGCCCGACCTCTTCCATTGGCTGCTGACCGGCCGGGTCTCGAACGAATGCACCAACGCCAGCACCACGCAATTTCTAGACCCCGCCTCGCGCGATTGGGCGATTCCCTTACTGAAAAAATTTGATCTGCCGACGCATCTTTTCGGCCCCATCACTTCGCCTGGTTCGAGTTTAGGGCCGTTGCAGGCGTCGGTCGCCCAGAGCGTCGGGCTGGCGGGGGTGGAGATCGTGATTCCCGCCACACACGACACCGCCAGCGCCGTGATGGCGGCGCCCGCGGCCAGCCAACCCGGCGATGCGCCCGATTGGTGTTATATCAGCAGCGGTACGTGGTCGTTGATGGGAGTGGAGGCGCCAAGCCCGGTCGTGACATCAAAATGCCGTGAACTGAACTTCACCAATGAGGGCGGCGTGGCCGGGTCGACGCGTCTGCTGAAGAATATCGCAGGACTCTGGCTGGTGCAGGAGTGCCGCAGGATTTGGACTCAAGCCGGCCACGAATTCGGTTTCGATGAACTGGTGCGGCGGGCCAACGCCAAGGCGCCGCTGCGGCACTTTGTCAATCCTGACGACGCGCGTTTTGTCGCACCCGCCAACATGCCGCAAACCATTGTGGCCTATTGCCGGGAAACGGAGCAGGCGCTGCCCGACGACGAAGGCGCCATCATTCGCTGCGTTCTGGAAAGCCTCGCGATGCGTTATCGTTTTGTGCTGGGCTGCTTGGAGGAGCTTACCGGGCAACGTATTGAAACCATTCACATTCTGGGCGGCGGCGTGCAAAACCGGCTGTTGTGCCAGATGGCCGCCGACGCTTGTAATCGGCGCGTGGTGGCCGGTCCGATTGAAGCCACCGCCATTGGCAACGTGATGATGCAAGCCGTGGCGGCGGGGGAAGTCGGCTCGATTTCGGAGGCGCGCCAGATCATCCGAAAAAGTTTTGACGTCGAGGAATACACGCCGCAAGACCCACAACTCTGGGAAGACGCCTACCCGCGTTTTTTATCACTTCTGGATCGGGAATAATGCGAGCGGCGCCGCTTAAACGAATCAGCGATGCTTTGCCCGGTTACGAACGACTCGTTGAACGGCAAACCCACCGCATGTGTCTTTAGGTAATTGCGACCTTCGCCTGGAAACACCAAGATGCGAAACGCGAGCGAGCAACTCAAAAGAATTCACCACAGAGAGCACCGAGACCACAGAGAAGAAGAGAGCCAAGCCTTCATGAATTGAAAACAGCGTTCGACGGATCAACCTCTGTGTGCTCTGTGCTCACTGTGGTGGAAACCACGTTGAAAAACTCCAAACAACCCAGGCATTGCAAAACCTAGGCAGAATACTTCCAAGGTAAAGCTACCGGGCGGCGGCGAGCCTACCAAGCAAAATCAATTTTATCACGATCTTTCTTTTTGATCGTCGGGGAGAGAAAACATTATGGTGAACGTAGGGATTGTCGGCGTCGGTTTCATGGGCATGATCCATTACTTGGCCTACCAGCGGGCCGACGGCATTCGCGCCAGCGCCATTTGCACGCGGAATGAGAAAAAACGCGGCGGCGATTGGCGTGGCATCCAAGGTAATTTCGGCCCACCCGGCGAGCAGATGGATCTAACAGGAATCAGCGCGTACGCCGAGTTGGAGGAACTCTTGGCCGATGACAACATCGACGTGGTTGATCTGTGTCTGCCGCCGCACTTGCATGTCGAAGCCGCACTAAAATCGTTTGCCGCCGGCAAGCACGTGTTCTGCGAAAAACCGATGTCGCTCACGCCCGCCGAATGCGATCAAATGGTGGCCGCGGCCGCGAACGCCAACAAACTGCTCTTCATCGCGCATGTGTTGCCGTACCACGCGGAGTTCGCCTACGCGTGCCGGGTGGTGCGCAGCGGCGAGTTCGGAAAACTGCTGGGCGGGCATTTCAAACGCGTCATTTCCGATCCGCTCTGGATCCAGGATTTTTATGCCCCCCGCGCCGTGGGCGGTCCTTTGATCGACCTGCACGTACACGACGCCCATTTCATTCGCTTGCTCTGCGGCATGCCGACGCACGTCGAAAGCCAAGGACGCATGCGGGGCGAAGTCGTTGAATACTGCAACACGCTGTTCACTTTTGACGACGCGAATTTGGTTGTTAGCGCCACCAGCGGCGTGATCAACCAACAGGGGCGGCCGTTCACGCACGGCTTTGAAATTCACCTCGAACGGGCGACGTTGCTGTTCGACTTCGCCGTCATCGGCGGCCAAGCCGAAATGCTCATGCCGCTCACCGTTCTGACCAATGCGGAAACCGACAACGTCATCCGGCCCGACTTGGGCGGGGGCGACGAAATCAGTCCTTTTGTCGGCGAGATTCAAGAAGTGGCGCAGTGCGTGGCGGCGGGAAAAACCTCGGAACTGCTCGATGGCGGCCTGGCGCGCGACGCCATCGTGCTCTGTGAAAAACAGACGGAGTCGGTCGTCAGTCGGGCGAAAGTGGCGGTGTCGGAGTAGGTTCGGCGTCTGCCGCTTTCAGGCGGCGAAGTGTGTTCCGACACCCGGCAACCGTTTGCTCCGAGAGGTCCGGCAGACAGAACGCCGCTGGTTCGCTAAAATGCCTGCCGAGCGTCATTCTCACCAATACACGTACACCGAACCGACGAATCGCCATGAGCAATAAGACTGTTTTTGATCCGTTCCATGCCCGCGACACGTTCGATTCCGGCTCTGGCCCGGTGGGCATTTATCGAATTTCCAAACTTGGCGAACTTGGCTTCGGAAACATCGCCGAACTGCCGTTCTCGATACGCGTGCTGCTGGAGGCGGTGTTGCGCGGCTGCGATGGTTTTTCCGTTACCGAAGAGGATGTCAAAAACCTCGCCGGTTGGAACGCTGCGGCGCCGGCGAAACTTGAAATTCCCTTCAAGCCGGCCCGCGTCGTCTTGCAAGATTTCACCGGCGTGCCGGCGGTGGTCGATCTGGCGGCCATGCGCAGCGCGATCGCCCGTCTCGGCGGAGACCCCAAGAAAATCAATCCCCTGATCAACGTCGACCTCGTGATCGACCATTCGGTGCAGGTCGACCGGTTCGGCAGCGAAGGCGCCTTGCAGTTCAATATCGAGCGAGAATTCCAACGCAACGGCGAACGCTATGAATTTCTGCGTTGGGGGCAACAGGCGTTCGATAATTTTCGCGTCGTGCCGCCGAACGTGGGCATTGTGCATCAGGTCAACTTGGAATTTCTGGCCAGTTGCGTGCTGTTGCGAGAAGATAAGGAAGGCCCCGTGGCGGCGCCCGATACGCTGGTCGGCACCGATAGCCACACCACCATGATCAACGGGCTCGGCGTGCTCGGCTGGGGCGTGGGCGGCATTGAAGCCGAAGCGGTCATGCTGGGGCAACCGCTCTACATGCTGATGCCCGAAGTGATCGGTATGGAGCTCATCGGACGCCTGCCCGCCGGCGCCACCGCGACCGACCTCGTGCTCACGGTGGTCGAACTTTTGCGAGCCGAAGGCGTGGTGGGAAAATTCGTGGAGTTCTTCGGCGCCGGCGCGGCTTCGATGAAACTGGCCGACCGGGCCACCATTGCGAACATGGCGCCCGAATACGGCGCCACCATGGGTTTCTTCCCGATCGACGAGGAAACGCTTGGCTATCTGCGACGCACCGGCCGCGCCGAAAAAGACATATTGCTTGTCGAACGCTACGCCAAGGAACAGGGCCTGTTTTACTCGCCGGCCGATCCGGCGCCGAAATACACCAAGGTTCTGCAACTCAATCTGGAAAGCGTGACGCCCTCGCTGGCCGGTCCGAAGCGTCCTCAAGATCGCATAGCCTTGTCCGAGATGAAAGAGGCGTTCACCAGCACGTTGCGAGCGCCGGTGAACAAACGGGGTTTCGCTCTGGAAGGCGACGCCCTGGAGCGTTGCGGCACGGTGAACAATAACGGCGCGTCGGAAAAAATTGGCCACGGGGCGGTGGTCATCGCCGCGATTACCAGTTGCACCAACACGAGCAATCCTTCGGTGATGCTGGCGGCCGGTTTGTTGGCGAAAAAAGCAGTGGCGAAAGGTTTACACTCCAAGCCGTATGTGAAAACCAGCTTGGCGCCGGGCTCGCGCGTGGTCAGCGATTACCTCGACCGCGCCGGGCTGACCGAACCGCTGAAGCAGTTGGGCTTCCATACCGTGGGTTATGGCTGCACTACTTGCATCGGCAATAGCGGCCCGCTGCCGGCGCCGGTGGCCGCCGCCATTGAAGAAGGCGATTTGGTCGCTTCGGCCGTGTTGAGCGGCAACCGAAATTTTGAGGGGCGGGTCAATCCGCTGGTGAAGGCAAATTATTTGGCCAGCCCTCCGTTGGTGGTGGCCTACGCCTTGGCCGGCACGACCGATATCGACCTCACGCAAGATCCTCTCGGGCAAGACGCCGAAGGCGCCGATGTGTTCCTGCACGATATCTTGCCCACGGCGGAAGAAATTGAGGCGGCCGAGCAGGCGGCTATCACGCCGGAAATGTTTCAAAACCGTTACGGCAATGTTTTCGCCTCGAACGAAACCTGGAACAACATCGCGATTTCAGGCGGCGATATTTACGATTGGAACGAAGCCAGCACCTACATCCAAGAGCCGCCGTTTTTGCTCGGCCTGACGATCGACCCGCCGCCGGTGGCCTCCATACACGCCGCTCGTGTGTTGGCCTTATTGGGCGACTCCGTCACGACCGACCACATATCACCCGCCGGCGCGATCGCGGCGGATGGGCCCGCTGGAAAATACTTGGCGGAGCACGGCGTGCCCCGCGAAGACTTCAACAGCTTCGGTTCCCGCCGCGGCAACGACCGCGTCATGCACCGGGGCACGTTCGCCAACATTCGCATTCGCAATCAACTGGCGCCGGGCACCGAAGGCGGCGTCACGCGGCATCTTCCCGACGGCGAAGTGATGTCGATTTACGACGCCGCTCAAAAATACCAGCAAGAGGGAACACCGTTGGTGGTGCTTGCCGGCGCGGAATACGGCACCGGCAGCAGCCGCGATTGGGCGGCCAAGGGAACCTTGCTGCTGGGTGTGAAAGCCGTGATTGCCGCCAGCTTTGAACGTATCCACCGCAGCAATTTGGTCGGCATGGGCGTGCTCCCGCTGGAATTGACCGACGGCCAAACGTGGCAGTCGTTGGGGCTGACCGGCGAGGAAACCTTCGATATCGAGGGCGTCGAAACCATGACGCCGCGCGGCCAACTCACCGTGAAAGCCACCACGCCCGCCGGCGAAACGCAAGCGTTCCAGGTTATGGTCCGGATCGATACGCCGGTCGAACTGGAATACTACCGCAATGGCGGCATCCTACAGACCGTGCTGCGAAATCTGGCCAAGTCGTGATTTGCGAAAACGTTCGGACGTTGTTTTTGCCTCCCCGATTCGTTAGGCTGCCGCTTGAACGTATCAATCTATTGAATGGAGGCCAAACCGATGCTTCAGGTGCTGGGAGGGAATACTGGCGTGGCAGGGCGGTTTTCACGCCGACGATTACTCGAAGCCGGCGGCGCCGGCTTGTTGGGCGTCTCGCTGGCGAAAGTATT
>JAJRWU010000066.1 GCA_024276655.1 Planctomycetota bacterium | reverse complement strand
GGTTGAAAATGTCGCATTTTTCGTTTGACGGCAAGCCGAAGGCGGCTGTGTTTTGAGCCCACGCGTTCGGGCAAACCAGAAAAACGCAGTCGCCTTCGGCTTGCCGTTAAACGAGCCATTGTTAGCCGTGTGGAGTATATCACGGTTCGCGGTCAGCGATATTTGCTTCACGGAGTCGTCGATGGCGCCGACCGCCACGCCGTCGACGACAATCTTCGAGGCGTCGAATTCGAAATGGCGGCCCGCGATTCCAATCTTCGTACCTCCGCTATTTTCCGCCACCGAGAAACCGCCGGCGCCGGCGGTGATGTTTACAATCGCGCCGTTGGGCAAGGTAGCCGTGCCTCCAACCGAGACGTTCGCCAGCACCCACAGCCCTCCGAAGAGGAGCAGGAGGAGGAAAAACACGAACGCCGCCAGAATGGGTGCGATTGATAGGTGGTGTTTTTGATCAGTCGTCATCCCCGCGTTCCTTCGTCAGTTGTGTCGTTCAAGAAATTCACCGCTGGGGAAGCGGCTTCGACCCGCGTCGTACGGGTGCAACCGGAGTTCCACCAGCACATTGGGAGCGATGGAGCCTCTCATTTGTCAATAGTTATTTGTCAATCGTCATTTGTCATTGGTTTCGGCGACACATAATCGTCGCAGATTCTACTTTCCTTTTTCGCGGTTTTGGCGGAGGCATTTCTTTCGGCGGAGTGTTCCCAACACTTCTTTCAATGGCAAATGATGATTGACAAATAACTATTGACCATTTCCCGAGCAAGCCGCCATGCCGACTCTATTTCCCCGGCGGCTTGTCGGCCACGCCCGCGTCGTGCTAGTTATTGGCTTTGGGGTGCGCCCGGTCTGGGCGGAGATGCGGCGCCGTGGCGGGCGATTCACCATTGCCCGATGCAACACCGCCCGATTCGCCATCTTTCACAGTCGCAACTTCCCCGCTGCTGGGCGACTCATGAGTATCGAGAATCATGGTTGATGGATCGGAACCAGCGTCATCCTTTTTTTTTGATCCTCGAAAAACGGCGCCGAGCGGGCTGGCCAGAATCGCGGGGAGAAAAATCAAATCTCCGACAAGCGCCGCGACCAGCAAAGCCAACATCAAGGTGCCGAAGCGTTGCGTGGGCGTGAAGGTGCTGAAAGCAAATACCGCCAACCCCAACCCGCCGATTGCGGTGGTTTGCGTCATCGCCACCGACACCCGCTTGTACGCCATGGTAATGGCTTGCTTGCGTTCGAGCCCTTCATTGAGGCCCAAGCGAAACCAGTTGAGAAAATGGATGGTGTCGTCGACCGCGACGCCCATCGCCACGCTGGCGGTCATCATGGAGCCAATATCAACTGAAATACCCAGCAGCCCCATGCCGCCGAAAATCACGATCAAGGGGAAGATATTCGGCGCCATCGAGAGCAGGCCGCCGGGGAAGTTCGGAAACTGCGATCTCCAACCTCTGCGGCCGCCGCGAAGCAGAAACGCCATCACCAAAAAGATAAGCGCAAACGACAAAAAGGTGCTGTCGCGCAGGCTGTAGAGGAGCGTTCGCTGGGCTTTGTACACCACCGGCACGACGCCGGTGTAAATCGCGAACACATTGGTTTCGCCCTGTTTGCTCCGCTGCGCGGCGCTGGGAGCATTTTTTTCCGGTTGGTAGCGATGGTCGCGGGCGTCGATCACCAAACCGACATGCTTGCGGATAAGCTCAAGGTCGTAGCCGGGATCATCGCTGGCCAGCACGATGCAATCAATTGTCTTGAGCTTTTCGGGGTCGGTCAACATGTTTGACCAACCGCGAGATTCCTCCGAGTCGCCATCAAGGGGCGCCCGGTGCGGATCATGAGCCGCGGCGCGACAGCGCGCGTTGGTCAATAGCTCCAACAGCGTTTCGGAGAAGATGCGTGTTTGGTCGATTTGTTGGGCCAGGGCCTGATCGGTATTGAAGCGGCTTTGTGCGGGGGTTTCTGATTTCATTCCCCCGGCTTCGGGAGCTTCTTCAAGCACGCCGGTGCTGGCGCCTAGAATAAGCACTTTTGCTTTCAAGTGCCGCTTGCCGCCGCGCGCCGCGACAATCTCTCGCAGCACCTGGGGGCGATAACGATACGCGCTCATTGCCGGTTCGACGGCGGCCTTGAATTGATCGACAAACAAGCCGTAATCAAGATCGGTAAAGGCGCCCAAACGCAGGCTGATGCGCCATAGTTCGTCGTCGTTGCCGGAGTCGTTGCGCAGGTAATCGGAGTCGAGCAATTCACCGCGATGCTCTTCCAATTTGCGGTCGAAGGCGCCGCGTTCGGTGAATTGTTGACTGCTCTTACCGGCAGCCGGCAGCACCGGGGCGAATGTGGCCGCCGACATCGACCGCCCCACGACATCGTGTCGACCACCGAACTCCCGCTCCAGAATGCGTTGTACGTGGTCGACCATTTCCATGCGTTCGAGGAAATTGAGCTGGAACGGCTCGGCTGACCGGTCTCGCTCGCGATGCGCGTCTCGCCAAGTAGCGGGAGGCAACATTTCATCGGGCTGCACGCACAACACGATCTCCATGGGAATCAACTTGCCGAGCACGTTTTCGAGCCAATGGTAGTCTTTGATGATTTGTGCTTGTGGCGAAAACAGCTTCAGCAACTGAACTTCGGTTTTTATCCGGGAGAGCCCGAGCGCGAAAACGACCAACACTAGGCAGCAAGCAACAACAACCTTGCCGTTGTTCCGTAAGACAAACGCACAAACCGCCGACCAAAACCGCTCCATCGCCTGACTCAGTTTCGAATCTTCGATCGTCGGCTTGCCATCTCGCATGCGGAAGCCCGAAGGCCAAAGTTGCAACGCCGCCGGCAGGTAGGTGTAAAGGAAAAACAAGGTCGCCATGACGCCCAAGGCCGAATACAGGCCGAATTTTCGAATCGGCGTGAGCTGGCTGGTGTAAAGCGAAAGCAGGCCGACCGAAGTCGTGATCGCGGCCAACGTGCATGGCCACCAGGCGTGTTTCAAGGCGGTGTCGGGGGCGCCTTCCAGACCATCTTCCCGGATTGCGTCACGATAATAATTGATCATATGCACCGCGCCCGACAGACCCAGCACGTAGATCAGCGAGGGCATCGACATCAGAATGGCGTCCATCACGCCGCCGCCCCAGAACACGATCGAGAGACTCGTGACGCCGCTCACGGCGCCCACGAAGAAAATCATGATCGTGAGTTTCACACTCTTAAAACTCAGGTACGCCAGCGTCAAACCGACAATCGCCGAAAAGGCTACCAACCGCATCAAGGTGCGGGTGCCTTCTTCATCAATCGCGACGTTATCAACCGGCGGACCGCCCATCGCGAGCGTGTCGGAATCGATGCCCGCTTCCTCGGCGTAAAGCAATATCTTGCCGCGAGGTTTGCCGTAAATCCCGTGGCCAGCCACGCGGTTCAAATCGCGGCGTCCGACTTCGGTGAGAGTCACGATCAAACAGGTTTGTTTGCCATTTTTTCCATACAGAGCGCCCTCGAGCCGCTCCAAAGCAACTTTGCGGGCTTCTTTTAACGCTTCGGGATCATCGCCGACGCCGCGCCGCAACGAGCCGCCCTCGCCCACAAGCTGCTCCAACACCTGAGGCCCCGTAACGACTTTCTTGAAGAACTGAGCTTCCAACAGTCGCACGTTGCGGTAGTACTTCGTGTCCAGCGTCGCGACATGTTCGCCGCTGGCGGTGTTGTGGCCCGACCAACGTTTCTCGATGGAATCCTTAATAACTTGCGGCAGCGTGTTGGATTTATCCCAGCGGTAGAGTTTTCCGTCGGGCGTGATGTAGTACCACAGGCTGTTATCGCCGAGCAACCATTTTTCCTCCAGGTTGCCCCAGTTGAAATAGTCTTCGGTGCGATATTTCCCATTCTCCTCGACGGTGTCGAGAAATAATCCAAATTGGTCGCCCACGAATACCGAGGGTTTGAGCGGTAGGGGATCTTCGGCGGTGGAAACCTCGCCGGCGTGGCGCGTGTCGATATCGTCGGGGACGAGTTTCTTGGCCAGCAACGAGAGGCGTTGGTCGTCGGCGGTGCAGCCCTGCCAGCTCACGACGACAAAAACATCGCCCAGGAACTGGTCTCGAAACCATTCCAACTCTCTCGTTTCGGGAAAGTCGGCGGGCAGCCAATCCTTGACATTGTTCTTCATGTCGCGGAGCGCGAGTTTGGCGCCGCGAAACGAGAACGGCAGCACCAGAAAGACACCCAAAAAAATAATAAACGCCACGCTCGTCGACCAATAGGGCGGGAACGGGAGGCGGATGCGACGGCCGAAGAAGCTGCGAGTCATCGAATGTGGTCCGATCAAGCCGGACACCTCTATCGAATGCGATTCAGCAAATAGCCGTCGCGCGGGAGGGTCTCCGAATGAATTCGGCTAGCGTAGCCCGTTTTTCTTGCAACGTCCATGCCAATTGAGGCTTCCCCACCACTGCGGAGGGGTCATGACGGGGGGGCCGCGTTCCAACAAAACGGGTTAAGCCGAAAGGATAAAATGGATAAATCAGGTCATGCAAGGACGAGTGGACGCCAGCTTCGGCAGCGCAAAAAAACGACGTGCATACTGCGCACGGTTGAAAAAGACACATTTTTCGTTGAACGGCAACCATCGTTTTGGCACGCGCCCCGTTTCGTTTGCCCGGCATCCGCGACGTCAACGCATGCCCCAAATAGCCTGTGATGATCCACAAATGCGCGGAGACAACGTACGCTGGCCTTCCAAGGCCGTCGAAAGGCAGGATGTTCCGGGAGCAATCCGGCGGCCTTGGAAGGCCAGCGTACCACTTGTGCATAAGCAGCAGCTCAAGCGTCCTGATTTCTTTGCAAAGCAGCTATTTTACCTATCTGAAATAATCGGAAAAACCCTCTCAAGTGAAACGCCTTCCGTAACCGATAGGGCCTCTACGCGGACCGTATATACACTCCCGGTAGAGGATGGACCCATGTTTCGTTACGTAGGAATGTCGGCTGTTTTGATTCTTGTAGCGGTTGGAGTCACTGCGTTGGCGCCCGCCCACGAACCCTCTCCCGGCGGACCGGCTCACAAACAATCGGACGGCCTGAGCAGCCGCATGCGAAAAATTCAAAGCGACGTTTCCGCGGAATACGCGGCCCCGCGAGAATTAAATACCGCCGGTTCGCGTCTTCACCCTCTTAACCGTGGAACCGAGCCGAAACTGCTTGCAACCGGCGGCAGCCGTTCTTCGTCTGGAGCTTCGGTTTCCGAATCTCGCATACTTTCGCGGCAGCCTTCTGGCTTCCGATCGATTAGTAAAAGCGGCGTTCGCCCAGTGTCTGACGAGCGAGCATACTCTTCGGTGCTCAAACGGCGTTCACGACTCACGGCTTCTCGTCCGATCGAGCGAAAGCCGATTCCGGCGCGTGGCGCCGTGAAACCATCGGCCAAACCCGTCGCATCGCCAACCACAGCGCCAAGAACAACCGCCGCGTCGCAAACAACCACAGCGCCGAGAATCGCAACAGCGCCGCGTCGCTTGACGCCCACGCAACGGCAAGAGCCGTCGGACTCTTCTCACCGTGAAACGGAGGTCAGACCGCCTGCGGTGAAAGCATCTCGGGCGCCGGCGACAGCTTCGCGAAAGGCCGCCCTTGGCGGCAAGGTCGGCAGCCGCGATCTGCTCATGAGCAGCGCCAGCCCCAGTATTCGCGTCGATACGTTCGGCCCTCGCGCCATCATCAAGGGAAAGGAAGCGGTGTACACGATCGCCTTGACCAACGTCAGCGAAGCCACGGCCCGCAATATTCAGGTCGTGCTCGACGTTCCCAAGTGGGTCGACCTACTGGGAGGCGTCTCGAATGAAGGCCAGTCGCGCAACGTGCAAGACGCAACCGGCCACACGCGTTTGGTCTGGCAACTGGGAGAACTTCCTGGTCGATCGAAATCGGAATTGAAGCTGAGCGTCATCCCTCGGGAAAACCGGCCGTTCGATATTCAAGTCACGTGGGCGACGGCTGAGTCGACGTTGGGTTCGCAAATTGAGGTGCAGGAACCGCAGTTGGCGGTCGAAATTGAGGGCCCCACCGACATCATGTACGGCGATTCCAAGGTGTATACCATCACGCTTTCCAATCCCGGCACCGGCGATGCCGAAAACGTGGTGCTTCGCCTAGCTGCTCTGACTTCCGACGACGCCCCGCCCCAAGCGAAGAACGTGGGCGTCCTGCAAGCGGGGCAACGCAGAGTGATCAAGGTGGAGCTTACCGCACGGGAAGCGGGGAATTTGGCGATCCACGCACAGGCCAGCGCCGATGGCGGACTAGCCGCCGAAGCCCAGGAAGACGTGCTCGTCCGCCGAGGCGAATTGGCGGTTCGGATTGCCGGCCCGCCACTTGTTTACGCCGGCGGTCAGGCAACCTATAAGATTCAGCTCACCAACGTCGGCAATGCAGCGGCCGAAAATGCAGCCGCTTCGCTGCAACTGCCTGCTGGAGCGGAGGTGGTCTCGAAAACCGACGCCGACGCCAAGGTCGACGGCAACGGCCGTTTGCGTTGGAGCCTGGGCAACCTGGCGCCCGGCGACACCCGGGAACTCGAAGTCAATTGCATTCTCACCAAGGCCGGCGAGTTTCCGCTGGCGGTCGTGGCGGAGGCCGGCGAAGGGCTGACCCAACAAGGAGAGGTCGTTACGCGGGTGGAGGCCTTGGCCGATTTGAAGCTGGTCGTCGACGATCCAAAGGGACCGATCAGCGTCGGCAAGAATGTGGAGTATGAAATCCGAATTCTGAACCGGGGCACGAAGGCGGCCACGCAGATCAGTCTGAGTGCGTTTTTCTCGGAGAACGTGGAGCCGACGGCGGTCAGCGGCGGACAGGCTCGCATCTCGGAGGGACAGGTCGAATTCTCGCCCTTCGCACAGTTGGGCGCCGGCCAGGAAATGACGCTGATCATCGTCGCTCGTGCGACAAAAGCTGGAAACCACGTGTTCCGCGCGGTGTTGTCATGCACCGATCCTGACACGCGTCTGGCGGCCGAGGAAACCACCCGGTTCTATGGCGCCGCCTCGCCGAGCGTGAGTACGGCGACCAAACCGGCTGCCGGTTTCCAGAAACGATTTTGATCGGGCTTCGCGCCTACGCACGTGGAAAATCGACACCCCGATTCAGAAGCCCGGCATTTTCAAAATGCCGGGCTTTTTCGCGTCACAAGCCGTTGCTAATTCTTCCGCGACGAGTTGTTCGCGCGAGCGTTACGCACGTGGGTGGAATCTTCCATGCACGGCTTTCAAACGCGACTGATCGACGTGCGTATAAATTTGGGTCGTGGCGATGCTGGCGTGTCCCAGCATTTCCTGCACGCGGCGTAAATCGGCGCCGCCGGCCAATAAGTGCGTGGCGAAACTATGCCGCAGCGTATGAGGACTCATCGAACTGGGGGCGCCGGCGCGGCGGGCGTATTTTTTGACAATCTCCCAGATGGCTTCGCGGCGGAGGCGGCGTCCGCTCTTGGAGAGAACTAGCCAGCCGGCTGGCAGCGGGCTCCTTTCGGCCAGCAGCGGGCGGTCGTCGTCGAGATACGTTCTGATTGCCTCGACGGCTGGGCCTCCCAAGGGAACCAGTCGCTGCTTGCCGCCTTTTCCCTGGCAGAGGCAATAACCTTCGTCGAGATGGCAGTTTTGTAGCGACAAATGCGAGACTTCCGAGGCGCGGCATCCGGTGGCGTAGAGCAGTTCCAACAGAGCGCGGTCACGGTTGCAGAGTTGGTCGCGCCCGTTGGGCGCGCGGAGCAGGCGTTCGACTTTTTCCGGCGAAAGCACGACCGGTATCCGCTGCCAGATTTTCTGGCTGCCGAGCAACTCCGCCAGGTTTTCCTGCATCACGCCTTCCAATTGCAGGTAGCGGAAGAAGACCTTCAGCGAAACCACATGCCGGGCCTTGCTCGAAGCGGCCAGTTCTCGTTCGTGGAGCCAACCGACATAATCGGAAAGGTCGGAGATGGTGAGCTTGTTGATCGAACGGTTTTGCAGCCATTCGCGAAAACGTCGCAAATCTCGCTCGTAAGCGATCACCGAATTATCCGCCAAGTGGCACTCCGACCGCAGATAGTGCAGAAACGCAGCCATCGTTCGTTGCAGGGAGTCGCCTTGTGCGGCAGGCAAGACTCGACGCTTAAGTAGTTTTGAAGGAGGCATGTGCGTTGCTTGGAAAGTGCGGAAAATCTAACCCCGAAGCGGCGCCTGAGAAGCCCGGCTTTTTAAAAAAGCCGGGCTTCTGAATCGGGTAATGTGCAGTGCTTAGCGATGGTTCGAAACAAGCCGGAGGCTTGGCTGCCATTAGCCGGTGGTCAGCGTAGCGCCACCGCCGGTATCGGCCGTGCAATCACTCCCGCATCCCAGAGGGATGCTAGGATGCAGCGGTCGGAACGGCGGCCTTCGGACCCGGCGCCAACAAAAATTATGTATAAACAACAGCGGCGCGGCCCATGCTACGAAATCGGCTGCACCGCTGATTTGTCTTCGCCCCGAAACCAGCTCCCGCCCCAACGCGACGCCCCGCGCGATCGGTGGCGCCGATTAAACGGAATATCGGGTTGTCGTGGGCTAAATCTGGCGAGAGGCATTTCGCGCGAGCAGGGTGGCGGTAAGCTATCGTTTCGACAAGCAGCCATCGTTCTAAAGAAGCGCGGGAAAACGACAGCCCGGTCCAGAAGCCCGGCTTTTTCAAAAAGCCGGGCTTCTCCGACGCCAACTCGGAATGGAATGGAATGGCTCCACGCTTTCTAAATTTAGCTGGCCAGTAGCAGAGGGCGAACATTATGCGGATTCTCGTCACCGGCGGAGCGGGCTATATCGGCTCGCACGCAGTACGCCGTTTGCAGCAAGACGGGCATGAGGTGACGGTGTACGACAACCTCTCCTGCGGACATCGAGAGGCCGTGTCCGCCGAACAACTCGTTGTCGGCGACTTGCTCGACGGTCCGCTGCTAAGCCAGACCTTAAAACAACGGCGCATCGAGGCCGTCATGCACTTCGCGGCCTTGGCGTTGGTGGGCGAATCGGTGACCGACCCTGCGAAGTACTATCGGAATAACGTCGTCGGGGCGCTGACGCTGTTCGACGCAATGCGGCAGGCAGACGTCTGGCGGTTCGTGTTTTCCAGCACCACCGCCACCTACGGTGAGCCTGAAGTGATGCCGATCACGGAGAAGTTTCGGCAAGATCCGATCAATCCGTACGGATTCACCAAATTGGTGATCGAGCAGACGTTGGCCGATTACGCCCAAGCCTACGGGTTCGGCTACGTGGCCTTTCGCTACTTCAACGCCGCCGGCGCCTCGCCCAGCGGCGATATCGGCGAAGACCACCAACCGGAGTCGCATTTGATCCCGCTGGTGTTGCAGGTGGCGCTCGGCCAGCGCGAGCAGATTTCCATTTTCGGCGACGACTACCCCACGCCCGATGGCTCCTGCATCCGAGATTATGTGCATATTGATGACTTGGCCGACGCCCACGCGCGCGCCTTGGAGCGGCTCCAACCCGGCCGGGGCGAAGCGTTTAATCTGGGTACGGGAACTGGCTATAGCGTGTTGGAAGTGGTGGAGGCGTGTCGTCGTGTGACGGGGCATAAGATACCTGCGGTGGTCGGGCCACGGCGGGCGGGCGATCCGCCTGAGTTACGAGCCGACGCTTCTCTGGCGAAAGAGCAACTCGGCTGGCGGCCTCAATACAATGCCATAGAGCCGATCGTGGAAACAGCCTGGCGTTGGCATCAATCGCATCCTCACGGCTACGGCGCGAATTGACCGGGCGGCCGTGTTAATACGTGAATTGTACGATGGCCTTCCAAGGCCGCCGAAACAGGATGCTCCGGAAACAGACCGACCGCCTTGGAAGACCATCGTAGGTTGTCGCCTTGCATTCGTGTATAAACAACAGGCTCAGCGGCGTGCCCATCGCAAGAGGGGTGTCGGCCGATCGTAGCCAATCGAAAAATTGGCCGGAACGGCTTCAAAAGCCTATGATTAAGAATTGTTTCCCTCTGCGGAGTTGTTTCGATACGTGGAGAAATCCGGCCGTTTATACTTTGCCCGGCTACCCATGGCTCGTTTAGACGACCGGCAGATGAAAATTTACCTAATACAAGCACGAAGCGCAAGCGAGTGAATCAGCAAACGGTCATTCCCGCGTAGGCGGGAACCCAAAAAAGCTCGCGGACTCCCGCTGCGTGCGGGTAAGTTATTTTCAACCGCGCGGTATCGTTTCGCCTCCCCCACCTCCCAATGTGAGACCAACATGAATTGCACACGACGCAACGGCGGCCACTTGTTGGCGGACGCCCGTTCGAGTTATGGGGAGTTGAGACGGCAGTGTGGTTTGGCGGTTGCAGCGCTGTTCCTGGTCGGCGTCTGTTTGTCGAGCGCGCGGGCGCAGATTGGGCGCCAGCCAGTACCGAACAACGAATATATATTCGCCAAAGCGGCGTTTAATGAAGGCGAATACCGCGATGCGGCGAAATCGTTTTTGGCGGCGGCTCGGCGAGGCGTGCATACAACCGATGGCGTGTGGGCCGACTCAGTATGTTATTACGCCATGTTGGGCGAATGTTACTACCAGCAAGGCAATATGCCGCAAGCCTTCGAACAGTACAACGCCGCGCTGCGGGTGTTGGTCGATAACGGCGGTTGGATGTTGCGGGTCGAGTTTCCGGGAGTGATCAACCCGGCAAACATTAATAGTCGCGACCTTCCCACTTGGGGCGCGGGGGCGCGGCCGGTTCGTCCTGGGCGTTTTACGGATTCGTTCAGTGCGATTCGCGGCCGGTTCGACAACCTCCGCGTGTTGCAACAGGGAGGCGTGTTGGCGCCACTTGAATTGGTGCCGGTTCGCGTCTCTGAAATCGTGAACTGCATCGCGTTGGCGTTGCGTCGTCGTCGGGAACTGATGGGGCCGGCGGGAAAGCACTCCGAATTTTCGGCCGATATCGTCAATGTTCTCTCGCAGCGCAGCGTGCCCAAGAACAGTTGGGCGCAGTCGTGGGTGAGTGTTTTGCTTGGTTTGGCGCACGCCGGCGCCGGGCAACCCAAACAGGCTGTGGGGGAGTTGAATCGAGGCTTGCTGGCGGCCGGCCAATACGATCATCCGCTCACGGCGGTGGCCCTCTTGGAAATGGGCAAGCTGGCGTTTGAAGCGGGCCGACTCGACAACGCGCGGGCGGCGTTTCTCAACGCCTCGCTGGTAGCCGCCGCGTTCGCCCAGCCCGACATTTTAGAAGAATCGCTTCGCTACGGCTCCACCACCCATCTGGCGACGCAAAACGCTTCGATTTACCCGCCCTTGGAGCTGGCAATTGCTTGGGTCGGGAGGCAGCGGCAGTACCGACATTTGCGGGCGTCGCTCTTGGTGCTGGCTGCGGAAAATCACTCTCTGCAAGGATCGCCCCAGCGGGCGCTCGCTTTACTCAGCGAAGCCCAACGGGCGCTGGGAAGAAAGGGGCTCTCCACCAGCCGCGTTGCCGCGCGTTACCAACATCAGATCGCTTTTGTGAACTTTCAAACCGGCAACGGAGCCGCCGCCCAACGCGCCTTGGCCTCCATGTTGGCGTTCCAGCGAAACGGCTCCCGCAAGTTGTTTCAAATTCGTCTAGCCGACAGCCTCCTGCTGGGAAAACAGGTGAGTCCTCGCGTGGCTGAATTGATTTTTGCCGAAGTGTTGCGCGAGCCGCAAACCAAGGATTGGATGCTCGAACCGCTGGAAACGTTGTCAGTCGTGCTTGCGCCCCACATCGGCGCCCTGACCCATTGGATGGAGTTGGCGCTCGATCGAAAAAACAAAGAGCAGGCCTTGGAAATTTCCGATCGCATTCGTCGCGCTCGCTTCTACGCCAGTTTACCGCTCGGCGGCCGGCTACTGGCCTTTCGCTGGTTGCTGGAGGCGCCCGCCGACGTGCTCAACGACAAAACATTACTCGAACGGCAGGCGTTGCATGTCAAGTATCCTGGCTACGTTGCCATGAGCCAGGCGGCCCGGCAGGCCAGGGCCGAACTACGGAAACTTCCCTGGCCCGTGGAAGAAGACAAGGAAGTCGCGAAGCAAAAACGTCTGCTCATGCAACAACTCTCGAACCTCAGCGACCAACAAGAACTCACGATCCATGCGATTGCGCTGCGGCGCGAACCTTCGACCTTTCTCTTCCCGCCGCAGCGAAAGGCGGCGGAGCTTCAAGAGGCGCTGCCGGCGGATCAACTGGTGCTTTCTTACATGCAGTCGGGCGCCAGTCTTTTGGTGTTCGCCTATTCTCGCGATGAGCTCGAAGTTTGGCGGATCGCGCAGTTGCCAAAGCTGCGGTCTCAGATATCAAGTTTTCTCCGCAGCATTGGCAATCAGGGCGCGAATCAGGCCATCTCGCCCAAGCAACTAGACGACGAAAGTTGGAAAGCCGCCTCCGCGGAATTGCTCGACGCCCTCTCGAAAAAGGCGCCGCCGGAGTTTTGGGACCGTTTCAAGGAGGTGGTCATCGTGCCTGAGGGCGTGCTTTGGTATTTGCCCTTTGAAGCCTTGCAGGTTCGACAAGGCGCGGGAAGCAAAGCCTTCGGCGACCGACTCAAAATTCGCTACGCCCCAACCTGCTCGTTGGCGGCGCCGAGTACGCAGCCGCTGAGAAAGAACGGCGTCACTTGGGTCGTGGCCGGAAAACTCTACCCCGCCGGCGACCACCAAGAGGAGTTGGCCCAAGAAACCTTCCAACGTTTGAATTCCGTCATGCCGGAGGCCCGAAAACGGGTGAAACTCCTGGCCAGCTCGCGCGTGGAATCGGCGCTCTGCGACCGACTGCTCGTGCTCGACGACATCGAAAACGGCGGGCGAGGCGTCTACGACTGGTCGCCCTTCCAACTCGACCAGGGAAAGCCTGACAGCAACCTAGCCAGTTGGATGTTGTTGCCCTGGGCGATTCCCGCCGAAATAGTGCTGCCCGGGCGCCACTCGGCAGCCGAGGAACGGCTCAAGGCCAACGCCACCGGGCACGAAGTGTTTTTGACCGCTTGCGGACTTATGTCGGCCGGCGCTCGCACGATCTTGCTCAGCCGTTGGCGCACCGGAGGCCAAACCAGCCACGACTTGTCGCGGGAGTTCCTACAGGAATTGCCCTACGCGCCCGCCGCCGACGCCTGGCAGCGCAGCGTGCAATTGGTGCGGGAGAGTCCGCTCGACCCAGACGTCGAGCCCCGATTGAAGGGCGTCTCGCACGATGCCGAAATTCTCGCCGACCACCCATTTTTTTGGGCGGGCTATTTGTTGGTGTCTGATGGCGCTTCGCACCAGCGCCGCGTGATCGAAAAAAAGAAAACCGACGGCGCTCCCAAAAAGAAGCCCTAGGCGCGGTCCACGGTTTATACCACTCTCGGTTGCAATGGCGCCTTTTTCGTTTAACGGCAAGCCGAAGGCGACTGTGTTTTTTTCTTGGCGGTACGCATGGGCTCGATACGCAGCCGCCTTCGGCTTGCCGTTAAACGAGCCATTGCCGGCCGTGTGAAGTATGGCATCGGTCGGGGAAAGATTCCTTTTCTCGCTCGTCCGTGTTTCGCGTCTTGTGGATACCTCTCATTGCCACCCAACGGCGCGGAAAGAATATCCACGGGTGAAACGCCCTCGCAGGCGGCCTTTGGCTTTCCCGCCCCTCCTCCGCACTGGCCGATTTCAGTAGAATCCGGTCTCTTCCCCCAATGGTTCCCTCGGCGCGTGCCGGCTTTTGTGGCCCTGACGCACGTTCGCCGCAACTCGACAAATGATATGAAAATCACGCCTCGCACGCTCAAAGGCTTTCGCGACTTCCTGCCCGAGTCGATGATCCCCCGCGAACGCCTCATGGAAACCGCTCGCGACGTTTATCGGTCGTTCGGTTATAGCCCGATCGATACGCCGGCGCTGGAATATCTAGAGATATTGAGCGGTAAGGGCGGCGAGGAGTCGGATCGGCTCATGTACCATTTTGAAGACCACGGCGGGCGAAAGGTCGGCATGCGTTTCGATTTGACCGTGCCGCTGGCCCGCTTTGCCGCGCAGCATATCAACGAATTGGGCAAGCCGTTCAAGCGGTATCATTTAGGGCCGGTGTGGCGCGGCGAGAATACGCACCGGGGCCGGTACCGTGAGTTAATTCAATGCGATTTCGATACGATTGGCGTAAAATCGGCCGTTTCCGATCTTGAAACAGGCCTCGTCATTCACGACTTGCTCCAGGCAATCGGCTTTGAGCACTTCACGATTCGCGTCAACGACCGGCGGTTGCTCAACGGCCTGCTGGAAAACTTGGGGCTGCGGGAGCAGTCGGCGGCGCTGCTTCGCGCACTCGATAAACTAGGGAAAATCGGCCCGGAAAAAGTAGCCCAGGAAATGATGGCGGTCGGCGGCGCGACGCAATCGCAGGCGGAGCAAGTCTTGCAATTGGCTTCGCTCAGCGGAGACGACGCCTCACAATTGAAGCAGTTGGCGAAACTCGTCGGCGACAGCGAACTGGGGCAGGCCGGCGTGGCGGGATTGGAAGCCGTGCTGCAAGGCGCGCGGGCGGCGGGCGTCTCGACCAACTGCTTGCAAATCGACGCCTCCATCGCTCGCGGGCTCGACTACTACACCGGCGTGATCTACGAAACCTTCCTCGACGACCTGCCCGGTATTGGCAGCATTTGCTCCGGCGGGCGGTACGATAACCTGGCCGAGCTGTATACCAAGCAAGAGTTGCCGGGCGTTGGAGCTTCGCTCGGCCTCGACCGCCTTTTGGCCGCCATGGAGGAGCTGGGCATGTTGGAAAAAGTCGGCACGCCGGCTGATGTGTTACTGGTCTATTTTTCCGCCGCCGGCCTCTCCGACTACCTGCGGCTGGCCGCCGCGTTGCGAGCGCAAGGCGTTGGCGTGGAACTCTACCCCGAAGCCAAGAAAATCGGCCATCAGTTGCGATACGCCGACCGCCGAGGTTTCCCAGCCGCGATCATTGCCGGCGACGATGAACTGGCGCGCCGTGAATGCCAACTCAAAAATTTGAGTAGCGGCCAGTCCTCCACCTTTCCACTCGACGACACAGCCGCGATTGCCGAGGCCGTCAAAAAGTGCGCCGCGCCCTGAGGACTCGCCCGATATTTACTTGCCGGAACAAAAGCCCGGCATTTTCAAAATGCCGGGCTTTTCCAAGCGGCAACCGATCGCTTATTTTCGGACGCTCCCGGAAAACCTTGCTCTCGTCGCGAAAGATGGGCGGCTTGGGCTCGGTTTGCCGCCTCTGGCGAAATGCGCCGATTTTCCGATGAAGACAATCGCATCGGTTCTCCGATGTAATCTGAACAGCGAACGAATCTTCAAGCAAGAGGCGAACCCGATGAACGATGCACAAAACGAGCAATGGTGCCCTCGATGCCGCGAGGCGGCTGGGCAACTGGAAACACCGTTGCCGGCGCCGATCGCGACGTTGGACGACCACTTCGCCCTGGCCGCCGACCCCGCCGTGCGGCGGCGAAAATACCGCTGTGAGCAATGCCAAACGCAGTGGGATTCGTTCGAGTTGCCGGCGTCTTTCGTGGAGGAACTGCGGGTCGCCAGAAAGTGCTTGGTCGACGCCCAACGGCGCGTCGCGATGTTGCGTCTGCTGTTGGCTAGCGAACGTAGGCAGCACGCACTGAGCGCCGAGGCCGTCGGCGAAGCGCCCATTGCGCGCGCCGCCTAACGCAAAGAGACGCTTCCCAATCGGCAAGCGGAATAAAAGCCCGGCATTTTGAAAATGCTAGGTTTTTTTGACCGACCACCGATTCCTGGCACCGCTAAGAGAATTTCCGCCGATCACTTTTCCGCCGATTTATCAGCCTTGGTATTCCAGCGAGGGCGGTGGCGGGGCAACTCCGCTTTGAAATCGCCCAAGCTGTACCAATGCAGTTTTTGATTGAGGTCGATCTCCGCCACCACCACATCTCCCCACTGGTTGCCTTGCGCGAGCGGGGCGCCAACGTAATCGTAGATGGCCGAAATCGCCCAATCGGCGGACGCATCGGTGTAGGTGCTGCTCACCAGATAGATTTGATTTTCCGCGGCCCGCGCCTGGGCCAACAACGGATTGCAGCCCCAAACCGGCCAGGCGATCACTTCGGCGCCGTGGTTGCTGAGTTGCCGCGCGACTTCCGGAAAGAAACCGTCGTAGCAGATCATCATGCCCACCTTGCCGAAGCGAGTTTCAAATACCGGGTACTCATGGCCGGGCGTGACGCCCTTCGCGATCTCGCCGCGCGGAAGCGTGACCTTCCGGTACGAGCCCAGCACTTCGCCTTCAGGACCGATCAACACGGCCACGTTGTAAATCAAGTGGCCTTTCCGCTCCAATAGGCCGGCCACGATGTACAGATCATGCTGCTTGGCGAGCTGGCCGAAGTAGCGCGTCGAGGGGCCAGGAATCGGCTCGGCCGCTTCGGCGTACGAGAGCCCGGTTCCATAGTAGGTGAGTGTTTCAGGCAACACGACCAGATCGGCTTTCTTGGCTGCTGCTTCGGCAATCAGCGGCGCGAAGAGCCGGCAGTTTCCAGCCGGAGTTTTCCCGCCCTTGGGTCGGAAATGTATTGTGGCGAGCCGAACTTTCCGCGAGGCGGGTTTTGAGGTTTCGACGAGCGCGATCTGGCTCCAGCGAATTTCGGCGTTCGGCGCCCATTGCAGATACAATTCCGCGATACACTGCGTGGCGCCGGTGGGAACGTGGTAGGTGTCGGAAACTTCGGTCCAGCCGGCGTCGTTTTGTTGTCTGTCGAGAGGATGATCGGCGCGCGCGTACACTTTATGGCGGCCCAGCGCAGAGGCGATTTCGCGGGTGTCGTTGGCAACCAATTTGCCCTTGGCGTCGCGCCACAAAAGCCGCACCACGCCGCTGCGACGCGGCGACGCCACGTTCGACTCCTTGCGCAACGCCGAAAAACGATAATACTTACCGCCCGTAACAGGAAACGATTTGGTCCAATATCCTTGCAGGCCTTCGCGTTCGTCGGACGACAACACAAAGCAAGCCGAATCGTGGAAGCCGCCCCGTGGTTCGTACGAAAAAGCAGGCGAGATTTCCGCGCGGGGCGAGGCCGCCTTCCAACCGGCGGGCGCGCCGTCAATCGTGGTCGACCAATTCGCCGCCTGAGCAACCGGCGGGCAAACCCATAGCAGAAGCACACCTGCGGTGAACGCCAACCAGCGGCGAGCGCACCGAGGACCAGCGTCTTTTCTCAAACCCGGTCTCCGCGAAAAACCCTCTAGCGAACTCTGCATGGCGCATGCTCCCCTGAAAACGGCTGCCGATTCCTCTAAGAACGTGTGGAACAACGGGATCCCGAATGGGCGTTTTGAGAAGCCCGGCTTTTTGAAAAAGCCGGGCTTCTGAACACGGGAAGTAATTTTTCCACACGGTCCAGCGTATCGCAGCCGCGCCCGGGATGCAATAAAGCTAGAACTTAAACAGGCCCCGACGGCCGTACGTGGCGGCAATCGACTGGTGCGGGATCTGTATCGGCACCGACTGCGTATCGAATGAAATCCCGGCCAATTGTTTCGGAATCAGGCTGGTATCGGCGGCGCCGCCCACGCGTTGCCCCTGGGCGTTGCGCAGCCCCCGAAGATGCCGACGATTCGCGCCGTATTTTTTCATGATTGCATGCACCGCGGGGTTGATCTCTTCTTTTCCATCGGCGCGCGGTCGTCCGACCCAATCGAACCCGCCAATGGCAACGATACTCTGATTGAGATCGTGAAATTCGTACGCCGGCACGCCTTGTTTGCGAAGCGCGAGCGTCAAATCGTGCGCCTTGACAGCCGCCTCCTCCAGCAGGTTCGATACGCGCGTGCCTTTTACTTCGTCGGGCCGCAGTGTTTCCGCGCCGCGAAACGTGGCTACTTGCACCGAATATTTATTGGGGCAATTTAGAAGGCTGTATTTCACGCCTTTGTTCATCCGCACGACGAGCGGATCGAGCCCCTTGGGCGCGAAAAACTCCTTCGGCAGCAGCGGGTTGCGAGTGATGAACGCGCCGCCCATGAAGCCTTTTCGCTTTTTTTCGGCGTTCCCGCTCAACTTGCGATGCAAATACCGTATTTGGGCAACCGCGGCGGATTCTTTTTTCTTGGACGATTTGATTGATTCAGGATTCAGATACTTGATTTTTTTCAGCGTGCGTTGCGCATCGCCCGCATCAACCGACTGAAAATCGCCGATCAAGACCGCGTAGCTTTCAAAACGGGTCGCCTTGGCATGCCGCATTTTGAGAGGGTTGCCGTATCGGTCGATCCCCAGTCCTTTCACCGGTTCGGAAAAGTCGTATTGTTGGCTGTGTAGATACGCTTTCATGTTGTGACGGTTGCGTAAATCCAGTATCAGTTCTCGGGCTTGCCGTTCGCCCTCTGGGCCGGTGAACGATGTCGCCATGATCAGCCAAGGCCCATCGTTTTCGGTCAGCACGTACGACTTTTGAGGATCTGCGTCGATCTTCTTAAACGGCAGCAGACGAGCCCAAGGCGGCGCTGCGGAAACAACATTCACCGCCAACGCCAACAGAACAACACAGCAGGCGGCTCGGCGAGCAAAAATCGTGATCATGTTCGACTCCTAACACTACGGGAGGGGCGGCAATGCGCCGCGCTTCGTGTTCGATGGGTAGAGACGTTGTTCGTGTTGGCAAAAAAAGGCGTGCTGGCATGGCCAGCGAACTGGTTATGCTGGCTGCCCGTGAAAACAACAGCCGCCGGGAAAAAAGTCGAGGGAGTCTAGCAAACAGACTCGCCTGGAGCTAGGCCGAAAAAAACGAAAAAATCGATCTGAGCATTGAGCAGTTGATCGCAAGTTTTCTGGGGGCACGAGGAATTTAGTTGCCCAATTGGATAAAAAGCCCGGCATTTTCAAAATGCCGGGCTTTTAGTTCGGTAAGCACCGCTCGATAAATAACGGTCGCATTTGTGTAGCCATCGTCGCCAGACGGTGGGTGAGCGGTGAACCATCCCACGCTCTGGCGAGCATGGCTACGACACTAATTTTCCGCTCGATGCTAAGTTATTTCGAGACTATTCCCTAATGACGTCCTCCGCGAAGTTTAACGAGCAGGCATGGCAACGGTATCGAATCAAAGACACCAAGCGCGGCGCCGAAGTCGGGGAAATCAAATGGCTGTGCGTGTGGCAAAACACTTTCGCATCGCGAAAAGAGCTCGGCCTGAACCACTTCGAAGTACGCCGCTGGCGTTGTATTCATCACCCACTATCGTGACCGCGTGGCGCTTTCTGTTGTGTCGCCGCATTCGCCAAAGTCTGGACGCAGACGAAACGGGAGAACTGACCGTCGATCAAGTTCGACACAGTCTGAACGCTTACCAAACGCGAGGACACTCAGCCGCGGCCGATGCGGCCGAGCACTTTTTCCAGTGTTTGGCGGAGCACGGAACTGCTTTTTCGCAGACCTTGTATTTCCTTGGGCCAAAGATCGATTTCGTGCCGGGCAACCACGCCCGCGCGGCCGACCACCGTGGGCACGGAGAGCGCTACGTCGCGAATGCCGTAGCAGCCGTTTTGCACGCTCGATACCGGCAGGATTTTTCCACGATCCAGCGCGATCGATTCAATCACATCGCGAATGGCAATGCCCACGGCAAACCCGGCGCCGCCCTTCTTCGAGATGACTTCCGCGCCGGAGCCCTTGGTGCGTTGGAACAGTTCACCCGCC
Source organism: Planctomycetota bacterium (assembly GCA_024276655.1). Lineage (GTDB taxonomy): Bacteria > Planctomycetota > Planctomycetia > Pirellulales > Pirellulaceae > SZUA-33. Next base: position 1,318 of record JAJRWU010000066.1, on the reverse strand, counting down.
AAGTGGGGCGTCCAACCGGGGTATTTATCGAGCGGCAAACCGGCGATGCTGGCGCTCGACCAAATCGGCACCATGCTGTCGCCGTGTTCACCCAGAATAACCGCGGAAACTTGTGTCGGCGGCGCCTTCAAGTGTTGGGCGATCAGGCTGCGGAAGCGGATGGTGTCGAGCTGCGTGCCTAGGCCAATCACTTGCGTGGCGGGTAGGTCGAGTCGGTCAGCCGCCAGATAGGTGAGGATGTCGACCGGGTTGGAAACCACCAGCACGATGGCGTCTTTTTTTAGGCCGGCATTTTTTACGTCGGCCAAAATGCGCAGGAAGACGTCGGTGTTGCGATTGATCAGATCGAGGCGGCTTTCATCGGGTTTGCGACGCGAACCGGCCGTGATGCAGATGACGTCGGAGTTGGGAACGTGTTCGTAACCGCCGGCGCTAATCACTTGGTCGGCGACGCTGGGCGCTCCGTGGAGCAAGTCCAAGGCTTGGCCGCCGGCCGCATCTTGGTTGACATCGATCAGGGCGATTTCCTTCACGATCCCGCCACATTGAAGCGCGTAGGCCGCACATGAGCCGACCAGCCCCCCGCCGCCGATAATGCTAACTTTCATCTATCTTACTCCTGTTATTCTTGGACGCTGTTTGAAGAGGGTGTAACCGGCATCCCGTCAGTTCATTGGGAAGACTTGAACCTCTCATTTATCAATAGTTATTTGTCAATAGTTATTTGTCATCGTTTTTAGACACAAAGAGTTCGTCGACGATTCTATTTCTTTTTCGCTGTCTTGACGGAGGCATTGAGGATGCGGCAAAGCTGTTGGTTTTCGTCGATCAGTGCTGCGAGGAGTTCTGTCGTCATCAGTTCGGCCCGACAAACCATTCTGAGCCAGACGCTCGTTTCGTTCAGTTCTTTTAGGGCTACCTTTAACTTGTGGACAAAGTCGGCATTGCTTTCGGCGCCTCTCGCTTCGGCGTAGTTCGGCGCCGGCGATGTGCCAGAGCGAAGCAGTTGCCCCGCAATATGTTTACCCACTGGTGTCTTTGGTAGTCTGTCCGCAACCTTGATCACGCGAACTGCAAAATCGATGAGCCGCTCTTCCAGGCTGTCTGCGCTGGCCGAGTTCCCCATCTCATTTCCCCGATGACAAATGACAATTGACAAATAACTATTGATAATTTCCTGATTGAGCAACCGTTGTTCTGTAAATTCTGTTGATTTTCTTCTCGGTGGTTAGTGATTGGTGGAGCGGCTTCGCCGCGTTGTTGCTTGCGTTCACGCAGACCAGGGGGCTCATTGCCGCCCCCTTGGAACCCCGCTAGC
>JAJRWU010000065.1 GCA_024276655.1 Planctomycetota bacterium | reverse complement strand
TTCCGTGGTTTCCGCGTGAAACGTAATGACACGCGGAGGGTCGTCTTTTCTCCATCCTCAAGTCAAGATCGATAAAATCAGTCCAGGTCACGACTTAAATGCGCCTGCGACAGAAGACCTGGCGCTGTCCAGCTAAGAAGCCCCTAACATAACCCCTGTTTGGCGTTTCAAACACGGAGTTTAATGCCGACCCACCAAGTTGTGTTAGAAGGTATAAGCACCTGTTCAAGATCTATTCTGTGCAATGGTGTTATGGAATTCTCATCAAGCCGGAGGCTTGCCAGCCATTATTTCAACGTTTACGGCGTCACGCCGGCGGTTTGTAAGGTAGGCTTTCGACAGTCGGCAATGTGCTCTTTCACCATGCGCCGTCTTGAGTGTTGGAAGGTTGCGTTTTCGCCTCACCGTTGTGCTGGATTTTTCAGCCGGCGTGCATCGGCCGCCTTCTATTGCGAGGTTATGTCGAGGAATCCGCCATGAAGACCAAACGTGATGCACCTCGGCGCGGAGTCGCGGCGGTCGAATTGGCGTTGACATTGCCCATTCTCGTGGCGTTCACGTTCGGCGCGATAGAAACGTGTAATCTTATTTTTTTGCGGCAGGCTCTCGTTTCCACGACCTACGAAGCGGCGCGGGTGGCGATCCAAAACAACAGCACGACCGCCGACGCAGACGCTCGGGCCCAGCAAGTGCTGGCCGGTCGGGGCATTACCAACGCGACGATCGTGTTCAATCCGGCGGACGTCGAAAACACGGCCAGGGGAACTCCCATCGCGGTGACGGTTACGGTTCCGGCGAACACGTTTTCGATTATCCCCATTCTCAATATAAACACAACAAACATGTCAGCCACGACCAACATGGTCAAAGAGTAGTTGTAACGAGTTTTCACACCAGCAGAAGCGACTCAGCCATGACTAGCACAACATTGAAGCATCTGAAGAAAAAAGATCGTCGCGCCGCAATGGCCGTACTCGTGGCCGTGCTGCTCGTTGTTTTTGTCGCGATGGCCGCTTTCTCGGTCGATGTGGCCAGGATGCAACTGGTGCGCACCGAACTGCGAGCCGCCACCGACGCCTCTGCTCGTGCTGGAGCGGAAGCACTTTCTCGAACTCAAAGCGGCAGCGCGGCGGTGCAAGCCGCGATCGACGCCGCCGCGAGAAACGTAACGGCGGGCGTTCCCTTGCTGCTCACCAGCGACGACGTCGTGCTAGGCGCCTCGACCTTGCAGCCGGATGGCACTTGGTTGTTCACCGCCGGGGCCCAACCTTTTACGGCGGTTCGCGTTTCCGGGAATCGTTCGGCGACCTCGCAATCGGGAGAAGTGGCCCTCTTTTTTGGCCCGTTGTTGAATGTCGATTCGTTCGCGCCGGTGCGGGTTTCCACGGCGTCGCAACTCGACCGAGATATTTGCCTGGTGCTGGATCGCTCCGGCTCCATGGCCTGGGATCTGTCTGGAACCGACTGGAGCTACCCGTCCGGCATACCGGACTACCCCGATGGATATTGCATGGCGCCGCATCCCACGTTGAGCCGCTGGGCGGCGGCCGCCGTGGCGCACGAGGCATTTATCGTCGAACTTGAAGGCACCGATCAAGATGAACACCTTTCGCTCGTGACGTTCGCCTCCGCTGGAAATTGGTGCGATGGCCATTACCACGCCTCCGACATCGAAATCGGTCTGACCGATAATTACAATTCCGTGCGCTCCGCCATGGCGGAGCGGTCGAGCCATCCGATACCGGGAGGCACAAGTATTTCCGCCGGAATAGACGACGCCGTCACGATCCTTACCGGATCGGCGATACGTCCGCTGGCCGCCAAGACGATCGTCCTCTTGACCGATGGCGTGCATAATTCCGGCCGCTCGCCGCTGGAAGCGGCCATCGACGCCAACGCGCTCAATATCACGATTCATACCGTCACGTTCAGCGACGGCGCCGACCAACAACAAATGATCGACGTGGCCGCCGCGACTGGCGGAAATCATTACCACGCGCCCGACGCGCAGGCGTTGAAGGCCGCTTTCCGCGAGATCGCGCTGACGCTTCCGGTCGTACTCACCGACTGATGCAAAAGAACAGGGCCCTATACTCCGCCCGGCAAGGATCGACAGAATTGCATCCGATATTAATGTGCTGTCACATTTTCAGCCGCGTAGGAACAGTCCTGAATTTACATGCCGAATTAAAAGCCCGGCGTTTTGAAAATGCCGGGCTTTTTTGAGCGACAACCGATAACTTATTTCAGGACTATTCCTTAAGGTATCAACCGATGAATACACGTCGCCGAAAAACACGATCTCTTCGCCGAGGTTCGACGACCGTCGAACTGGCGCTCACGCTGCCGATCTTATTCATGTTTGTTTTCGCGGCGATCGAATTTGGGCGGGCCAACATGATTCGGCACACGGCGATGAATGCAGCCTACGAGGGCGCGCGGGCCGGCATAATTCCGGGCGCCAACGCGGCCACCGTGCAGCAAACCGCGGAGAATACGCTGGCGGTGGTGGGCGTCAGCGGAACGGTTACCGTCACGCCGGCCGTGATCCAAGACACCGACACGATCGTCACGGTGGATATCTCGATTCCGTTCGACGCCAACAGCTACCTGGCGCCGTTTTTTCTGTCGGGCCAAAACCTTCAAGCCAGTTGCACCTTGAACCGCGAATACACCGGGTTTTAAGGCGAGCGGGGAAAAACGACGCCCTGGTTCAGAAGCCGGGCTTTTTGAAAAGCCGGGCTTCTCACGCGTCAACTGGAAAGACTGGAAGGAAGCCGCCACTGGCGCACATGGTCGATCCTCTGCTCCGACGCCAAAGCCGCCAAATATCCTGGCGTTGCGTCGAGATGCACCAACGACCAACGCCCGGCGGCTCGCGTATCGTCGCGAATCGAACGCAGCAGCCGCGCGCCGCTTGCCTCAAGGGAGACGCAGAATTGGTCGAGTGGGAAAGTGAGCCCGGTTCCCGTGGCCTTGAGAAAAGCCTCTTTGCGGGTCCAGCAACGGAAGAAGAGGCGCCGCTGTTGTTCCGCCGGCGCGGCTTCAATTTCGCCGCGCTCCGCCTCTGAAAAATACCGTTGCGCCAAGGCCAGCACCGACTTGGTTCGACGCGCAAGATACTCTATATCGACGCCGATCTCGAAATCATGAGAAACCGCGATCAACGCCTGCTCGTGCGAATGGCTGACATTAAAATGCAACTTCGGCCGTTGGGGCGAGAGCACAAACGGCTTGCCCAGCCCTTGGTAGCCAAACCGCAGCGACTGCGGCGGAACGTCGAGATACGCGCCCACGATTCGCCGCAGCGCGGCGCGGCAGTGTGTGAAACGCCGCCGGTCGCGGTCGAAGAGGAAACGAGAAACGCGTTCTTGTTCGTCGTCGGAGAGAAGAGAGGCAGCTTCGGGCGATATTTTTTCCGCATCCGCCGGCGCGATGTTGTTGGAGTAGGCGTCCAAGGCAACGGCGGCCACCGAAACTTCGCCCGCCTGCAATTCTGGCGGAGAGACGCCTTGCATTCTTTTTTGGGGCGGGAAATTATCTTGCTTCGGCACGGTTAAAGCCATTCGATGATTAGGCTTGCGGCAGAAGAGGATTTACCAACCGCGTTTTTCGTTTAACGGCGAGCCGCAGGCGGCTGCGTTTTGAACCCACGCGTTCGGGCAGAACAGAAAACGCGGTCGCCTGCGGCTTGCCGTTAAACGAGCCATTGCCAGCCGAGCGAAGTATAATGTGGCAAATTCTCATCCGCCGCTCGCCTTAATGGTCGCCTTTTTGTGTCGCGACTTCGGAACCGGCGCCCCGCGCCAATGCCGGACGACTGCTCAAAAGTCGAGCGTAACGACGATAAAGGGCGTACATTTGTGGATCGGAGGTTCGCAGGGCGGCGGGATTTTTCACCGAAACGGAGAGCGGTTTTTCGGCGGCGCCATCCGTGGCGGCGACATGAATCGTCAAAACTCCGCTGGATGATCGGCTGATCGTCACGCGCCGCGCGGCTTCATCGATACGCAGTTCCTGGTTTCCATTGCGCACCTCAAAGGTGATCGCGTCGACCCCGCGTAAAAAATCCGGCAACTCCCCTAACGGTAGCGACATTTGTCGCTCCACCTCTTTTTCCGCTTCGAGAAGCGCCAGCGCGCGCCTCGAATAGATGGAGTGTTTGGCGCGGGCAATCGTACGCAGCGCCGACTTCGATGACGTTTGCAATTCGGGCGACACACTTTGCAGCCGCGACAAAAGTAACGCATAGGCCACACGCGCCGCTTCTCGATTCCCCTGGAGCACGGCGCCCGCCAACGCCGACGACGCACCAGCCCCGGCTGCCTCAATCTCCCGCCGGGCGGAGCGCCGCTCGTTGAAACTCTCCGCGCCCAAACGTAACGCCACGGCAAACCAGCGACTTTGCAAGTCGGAGCGAGTGTGACCCTGTATTTGGGAAACAGGCGTTTGGGAATCAGATGGCTGGATTTCAGCCGCCCGCAACGGCGTCATCGGAACAACGGAAAAAATCAGCGCCGCCAGAAAAAACGGCTTATGCATCGGGGAAAGTCCTAGGGTTGAAGGTTGCCGAGATATCTACATGTTATCGTGAAGACGGCCTTTACGCACCAGGGAATCTGTGCCAAAAAAGTAGCAAGAGAAAGGTCTGGGAAAAACGGAGCGATCGATCGGCTTGCGACTCTTAGGCCGCCTTTAGTACGGGCGCAGCGGCGTTAATGTTTGCCTTGGCTACGTTCTTTTCCGGGAAGAATTTCCAGACAGGTGGTCCACCACCCGGTTTCGACCGTTTGGGCAAACTCTTCCGGTAATTCTTCCTGGCGTATTTCCCGGGCCAGCCGGCGGTAATCGTAGTCCAGCGGTCGAAAAGTGATCGCAAGCCCCGCCGCCGCCGACCACTCCAGCAGCGTGTACCACACACATTGCCGGCCGTCGTTCTCTGGCCGTCCTAAAACGCCTACGTTGACGAACTGCCGCCCGCCGGAGAGTTCCCGACGCCACTTGACGCCCGTATGTGTGGCGAACGTCGCGTCGGAGGAATGTTCGTCGGCCAGATATTCGAGAAAGTGCGACGACGTGGCCGATTCCCACAGAAATTCGTTCGTTTTTCGAGGGCTGCCATGGCACAACAACACGCGCAGGGCGCCCAATTCAAAACGAATTTCGGTGGGCAGGCTTCGCGGAAAACGACGATTCTCCGCCGACGTATTGGCCAGCGTGTAGTCGTAACTGATTTGGGCGAAGTGGTTGTCGCGCGGGTCGGTGTAGCCGCATTGGCAATCGTCGAGCTGATTACCGATGGAGTCGTCGTAGTTGCCTTGCAGGCAAAGCACGTTATTCTCGTGCAGCAAGGGAAATGTGCGATTCGGATAAGGGCCGAAGGCGCCCATGTCGCCCAGGCAATAAATGGCATCGACGCCAAGTTGCTTGATATCGTGGAGCGCTTCGCCCAAAGCCAGATAATTGCTGTAAATTCCTCCCAGCAGCGCGATTCGTGTTTTCAAAACCGTTGCTGTCATGGATCACATCTTGGCGCGGCTGCGTCCTGAGGAAGCGTTGGAACAAATGGCGCCGTACTGATAACAGGTAAAACAGGCGCCGTGGCTCAAGGGAAACGAGACGCCCGATTCCGCCAACGACTGACCCAGCAGGGAATCGGCGCTCTCGATGAGTATCGGACACACATGCACGCCGCGGTCGGTGACGATCCGACTATGTTCGCAAACCAAGAGCGAGGCGTCGTATTCGGCCAGCATTTCCGGCGTGACGCGGTCCAATTCATGGTAGCCGCTACTGCGTTGCTCTTCGGCGCCAAGTTGCAACGTGGGCAGGATTTTCAAACGGGGGCGTGCGTATCCTGCTTCCCGCAACATCGCCACAAACTTCTGAACCACCTCCAGTTCGCGTTCATCCGACCAAGTGCGAGCGGCGGTGATGATCGGTAGGAATCCGTGCTGGACCAGCTTTTGCACGCCGCTCATCGCGCGGGCGAACGTGCCTTCGCCGCGAATCGGATCGTTGGTTTGGGGGGAGAATCCATCAATGGAAACGCGAAATTCCAGCGAATACCGGCTCTTGGAATAGGCCGCCTGAAGCTCCGCCAACCATTCATCCCTCAGCACCGTGGCGTTCGTGAGCACCGTTGCTGGGCCGAACTTGAGCGTTTCGACCAGAATCGCGACCATCTCGCGATTCAAAAACGGCTCGCCTCCGGTGAAGTAGTACTCTCGCACGCCCAGTCCGACCGACTCCAGCAGCCGTTTTTTGACGTCGTCAAGGGTGAGAAAACCGAACGAGTCGTTCTTAGGGCTGCAACTGATAAAACAGTGATTGCAGGTCAAATTGCAAAGCGTGCCGCCGACTTGAAACCAGAGGTCGTCGAGGTGCGAAAGCGGAACGCTGGGGGCGGGCGATGTCATCAACAAACTTTAGAAAGAAGCACTGGGGGTTTCCTTGCCGCCGGATGGTTGCTGGCCACCACCAATGATCAAACAGCCCGCTTTTGCAGCCAATGGGCGACTGCCAGCAACGGCGCGCCGCGAGCGCGTGTTGTGGGAAGACACGCGTCAGAGCAATTGCGCTATCGTTTTGCGATAAGACGCCAAGCTGCGGAGGCTGTCCAGGTCGGGGTCGGATTCGAGGTGGGCGAAGTCGTGATAGCCAAGCTCCAAGGCCTCGCGCAAAGCCGCCACGGCTTCCTCCGCACGCTCGAGCATCGACAACGTACAGGCCAGATTATACCGCACAATTCCATCCTCCGGGGCCAACACCCGAAGCCGAAGCACAATCACTAGGCATTCTTCATGACGACCTTGAAAAGACAGAAGCTCAGCTTGGCGGCGAAGCAGTTCGATATCGAGAGGCCGCCGATCCAAAATTCTGGCGAAGAATTTTATCTCGAATTCAACTTGCGTATCGTCTACGTTGAAAAAGTCGTCGGATTCAACCTTCAGACCAGATCGCGGAACAAAGGGACTCATGGGTTGGTCCTCGTTTTACTCGTCCGACTTATTTTCGTGCGTGCCCTTAGGCTCGGGAACGCCGTCGTTTTCATCGAAGTCGGCGTCTGTATCATATTCATCTTCCAGCTCTTCTTCAAAGTCATCGTCGAAATCATCGTCGAAATCATCTTCATCAAAGCTTTCTAAATCGTCGTCCGATTCTCCAGAAGATGCCTGGACGCCGACGTTCCGGGGGATGTGAACCTCAACCGGTTCGGCATGGCTGGCGTCGGAACCGTCGAGCAATTCTTCTATTAACACAGTAGACACTTTCTGTCGCAATGAGAGTCGTGGGAAGCGCGGAGAACGCACCGCCGACTTGGCAAACCCGTGCGCCGCGTCAAGCGTTGCCGCCCTGCATCAATTTTAGATAGCCGAGTTGTTTCGATTTGTCAAGGAATGCCGGCGGAACGCCAGGGGCTTTTTCCGGTCTAATTTGAGATATGTTTCCCGACATTCCGTCGGAATATCCCCAAGTGCGTCGCTCTACCGCTTACAGTTGAAGATGGCACATTCTTCGTCGAGCGGCAATACCGTTCAAGTTTCCATAAATCCCCACTCCCGCTAAGGCGCCGCTCGATAAATAACGGTCGCATTTGTGTAGCCATCGTCGCCAGTCGGTGGGTGAGCGGTGAACCATCCCACGCTCTGGCGAGCATGGCTACGACACTAATTTTCCGCTCGATGCTAAAGTTGCGTTGGACAAGAAAACAACGCCGGCAAGGGGTCGAGATGTTCGAGCAAGGATGTTCACGGGCGCCAGCGGCGGAAAACAGACGTACTTTAGATCGTTGGGCGGGTCTGGAGGAGAGTATTTCTCCGGAACGCGATATGTTACACAAACGTTGGCGTCGACGATCGCCTCTGTTGTCGTCCGTGGCAAAAACGTTTTTTGGTTGCGGTCAACGGCCGCGTTGCAAATTCCGGGGCGAAAAATGAATTGACAGTAATCGGTTGGCGCCGCTCGATAAATAACGGTCGCATTTGTGTAGCCATCGTCGCCAGACGGTGGGTGAGCGGTGAACCATCCCACGCTCTGGCGAGCATGGCTACGACACTAATTTTCCGCTCGATGCTTAGCACCGTTCGAGAAATAATTGTCTGATTTGCACGGAAAGAGGAAATTTATCAATAGTTATTTTTCATTAGTCATTTGGCATTGGAGAAAGAGAAACGAGGATGCGAGCAAACAGACGGCCAATGACAAATGACCATGAACTACCGAAGAAACTGAGAGACCATAACCGACGCAAAAAACCGATCGGCGGACGAGTGATGAAGTATTTTAACCACGGATAACACAGATGGGCGCGGATGCCGGCAGCCACTCTTCTTCATCCGTGTGGTCCGTGTTATCCGTGGTTCATTTATCATGGGATCACGCATCGTTTTCCCCAAAGGGATCTAAAGACCGCTCGTGAAATGGCGGGCTGAACCAGTACAAACCGAGGAACCATCACGCCGTTGCACGGCAATGAGTTTAATGATTCAAAACCGCCAAGTCGTCACTAATTTTCCGCTCGATGCCTAGCTGAACCCTTAGGAATTCCGATGACACGATTTTATTTTTTCGGGAGACTTTTCCTGCTCGCGCTCTGCTTGTGTTCTCCGTGGCAAGCGGCGGCGGGCAAACCGAATGTCGTCATGATTGTGGTCGACGACATGGGTTGGACAGGACTGAGCAGCTACGGGAGCGACTTGCACGAAACGCCGCACATTGACCGGCTGGCGTCGGCGGGCGTGCGTTTCACCAACGCCTACGCCGCAGCGCCGGTGTGTTCGCCGACCCGCGCCTCAATCATGACCGGTAAGTCGCCGGCGCGGCTGCATATCACGGTGTGGCATGAATCGGCGGGAGAACCTCCGGCCTGGATGCGGCTAAAACTTGTGCCGCCCACGACGGAGAAAAATCTATCGCAAGAAGATTTCACCTTGGCCGAAGCGCTGCGAGCCGAGGGATATCTTACCGCCCATATTGGCAAATGGCATTTGGGCGACGCAGCCAATTACCCGGAGAATCACGGTTTTGACGTGAATGTGGGCGGCACGTTTTGGGGCTGCCCGGCGACGTTTTTTTATCCTTACCGGGGGCCCTTCGGCGGCCAAAAAGAAATGCGGTACGTGCCGGGACTCTCGCGGGGAAAAAAAGGAGAATACCTTACTGATCGTCTGACCGACGAAGCGCTGGCCATTATCGACCGCGCCGGCGAGCAGCCGTTCTATCTCAACCTGTGGTACTACACGGTGCATACGCCGATTGAAGGGCCGCCCGATTTAGTCGACTATTATCGTCGGAAAATCAAGAAACGAACAGGCAACGCCCAAAACAAACGCCTAGACAGCAAACGCCTAGACCATGACAACGCGAATTACGCCGCCATGCACCACCGGTTGGATGAAAACATTGGCCGTTTACTCGCTCGCTTGCAGCAGCGCGGTATCGCGGAAAACACTATCGTTCTGCTGACCTCCGACAACGGCGGTTACGTGAACGACTACAAAGGCCGGAAAGTGACCTCCAACGCCCCGTTGCGTTCAGGAAAAGGCTCGCTTTACGAAGGCGGCGTGCGCGTTCCCTTGATTGTGAAATGGCCCGGTAAAACAGTCGCCGGCGGTGTTTGCCATGAGCCCGTGATCACGACCGATTTTTATCCCACGATTTGCCAGATGGCCGGCGTGGCGGGCGCCGCACAATACAACAAGCAAATCGAAGGGAAAGATATCTCGCCCTTGTTGCTGAATCCCGCCGCCTCGCTCGACCGCGAAGCGCTGTATTTTCATTACCCGCATTATTATCCCACAACGGCGCCCGTGAGTGCGGTGCGCGCCGGCGATTGGAAGCTTCTGGAATACCACCAAGACCGGCGCGTCGAACTTTATAATCTGGCCGATGATCTAGGCGAACAACACAACCTGGCCGAAACGCGGCCGCAAGAAAAGCGGCGCCTCGTCCGCATGCTTCACGACTGGCGGGCCGAAGTCGGAGCGCAAATGCCTAGCGTGAATTCCGCAGCCAGGAAATAACGACCGCCGAGGAACCAGTTACCGGTTGCCCAACAAAAAAGCCCGGCATTTTCAAAATGCCGGGCTTTTAATGTTTCCAAAACGCATTTCTGGAGTGACACGTCTGGTTTTTTTCCACTTCTCACTTGCAGTTTTTCACAGCAAACGTAGGGTTTCCACAGCGGGCGGTGGTCCGTTAGGGCAGTTGCATGAAATCCAATTATCACTGCATGACTGACGCGACTCGAATGTTCCGCAAGGTGTGATCGTGAAGACCTTGCCGAAGGCGCCGAGACATCGCGTCAATGGAGAAAAGACAATGCCCACTCTCATTGAAACGCCGGCCACTGAAGACCTTGCCGGCGCCAACGACTTGGGAATGCACCAAATCGTGGGATTCCGCCTCGGCAAAGAGGAGTACGGAATTGAAATCAGCAACATCCGCGAGATCATCCTGATGTGTGAAATCACATCGTTGCCGGATGCATCGGAACACATGGAAGGCGTGATCAACCTACGCAATTCGGTGGTTCCGATCATCGACATGCGAAGTCGGTTTGGCTTCCCCAAAGCGACGCCCACCGAGGAATCTCGCATTATGGTGGTCAACGTCGGAACCGCGATGATCGGCATTATTGTTGACGCGGTATCTGAAGTTCTCAAGATTTCCCGCGACTCGATATCACCACCGCCGCCGACGGTGGCGGGGCCCGGCAAAGACTACATAATCGGCTTGGCTCTGCTCGAACAATCATTGTTGATCTTATTGGATATTAGCAAGGTCCTCGGCGCGGAAGGCGGCGTTGCCTGCGAGGCCGCCACCGTTGATTCGCTGTCGAGTTGCTGTGACTAAACCCTCTCCATGGCCTCGGCCGTGACACCATTCCCGTTCGTAAAAAACACGTAACCGTTTCGACCACCGTACAAAACCTAGGGACATTTATACATGAACACATCAGCAACACTCGACCGACCTGAATCAGCCGTAAGCGAGTTCGACAGCGAACGCGACTACAACGCGCTGCAGAGCGAATTGGATATTCTCAAAGCAGAAATCGCGGCCATCGGCAAAGCGCAAGCGATCATCGAATTTGAGATGGACGGCACGATTCTTTCCGCCAACGACAATTTCCTCAATGTCCTGGGCTACACGCTGGGCGAGGTCCAGGGGCAACACCATAGGATGTTCGTCGAAGATCGTTTTAGCAGGAGTCCTGAGTACCAGGAATTCTGGGCGAAGCTCAACCGAGGCGAGTACGAGGCCAAGGAATACAAGCGGATCGGCAAGGGCGGCAAGGAAGTTTGGATTCAAGCTTCTTACAATCCGATTTTCGACCTGAACGGCAAACCCTTCAAGGTAGTTAAGTACGCCACCGATGTCACGGAGCAAAAGATACAGACGGCCGATTTCTCCGGTCAAATCGCGGCTATTGGCAAAGCGCAAGCGATCATCGAATTTGAGATGGACGGCACGATCCTTTCCGCCAACGACAATTTCCTCAATGTCCTGGGCTACACGCTGGACGAGGTCCAGGGGCAACACCATAGGATGTTCGTCGAAGATAGCTTTAGCCGGAGTTCGGAGTACAAGGAATTCTGGGCGAAGCTCAACCGAGGCGAGTATGAGGCCAAGGAATACAAACGCATCGGCAAGGGCGGCAAGGAAGTTTGGATCCAAGCCTCTTATAATCCGATTTTCGACCTGAACGGCAAACCCTATAAGGTGGTCAAGTACGCCACCGACATCACCGCCGTGCGAGAGCTCATCGCCCAAGTCATTGACTCGGCCTCACAGTTCAAGGAGGGAGCGGGTTCGATTTCGGAAAGCTCGCAGAGTCTGGCTCATGGAGCTCAGACGCAAAGCGCGTCGGTCGAGGAAATGAGCGCGTCGATCGAAGAACTTACGCAGAGCATTAACGCGGTCAAGGAAAATTCCGGCGCCGCCAATGATGTCGCCACCGAGACCAGCCGAATGGCTGAAGAAGGCGGCAAGGCGGTGCAGAAATCGATCGAGGCGATGAGCTTGATCAAGAACTCGTCGGAGCAAATCAGCGAGATCGTACAGGTCATTTCCGAGATCGCGAGCCAGACCAACCTCTTGGCCCTCAATGCAGCCATTGAAGCCGCGCGAGCCGGCGAACACGGCCTAGGATTCGCCGTCGTGGCCGATGAAGTTCGCAAACTTGCCGAGCGTTCGAGCGAAGCGACCAAGGAAATATCGTCGCTGATCAAGGAATCGACGCAACGCGTCGACGATGGTGCGAATCTGAGCGAACAGACCGACGCCGCGTTGGCAAAGATTATCCAGGGAGTGGCGTCCACGGCGAGTAAGATCTCGGAGATCGCGACCGCCACGGTCGAACAGTCGCAAAACGCCAACGAAGTGGCCAACGCGATCCAACAAGTCTCGCAGGTCACGGAGCAAGCCGCCGCCGCCAGCGAAGAGTTGGCCTCCAGCGCCGAGGAGCTAGGCGCGCAAGCATCAACACTGGACAGCTTGGTGGAGAATTTCCAAAACGGCGGCTGAAGCAAATCGGTTCGATTGAATTGACATTGTTTGAACCAAGCGGAACCCGAAGTGTGAACGACGACGTCTGTGTGTGTACGTCTCGTTTGCGCTTCGGGTTCTTACGCGCGGCTCTGGCCAAGACCGTTACAATAATGTTCACCCGCCGAAGTCGGATCGCGAATTCCTAGCGCAAATTCCGTGGCAAGGAAGTAAGCATCGAGCGGAAAATTAGTGTCGTAGCCATGCTCGCCAGAGCGTGGGATGGTTCACCGCTCACCCACCGTCTGGCGACGATGGCTACACAAATGCGACCGTTATTTATCGAGCGGTACTAACAACCGCCGCGGAATAAACTGCCGGTTACCCAGCGAAAAAGCCCGGCATTTTGAAAATGCCGGGCTTTTAATTTAATCCGCGCTGCTCGCAACAACCGCCGAATCGACCGGGACGCCGCCGATTCCTGGGTTCGTTTCCAACGGCGCCCACCGCACCTGCCTCACGCTGCGCACATATTTGTGGCATTCGACGCACTTCAACGTGACGTTCACATACGCCAAGGTGGCGCCGTCCAGATTCTTTTCCTTGCCCGCCTTGGTAAGTTCTAGCGTGGCGCGGCGAAAATCGATGCTGCGTTCGGCGTATTCGCCCGTCATCAGAACTCTCCAAGAAGCATCTTGGCTCAGTAAGGTCAGGTCTTGGGCGTGCTTTGCGATCAGGTCGAAATTCTCGGTCGTGAGGCCTTCGAGCACTTTCTGCGAATGCATCAACTTCACCCGCATAAACTTAGACAACCTCTCAGCTTCAACCGTATTTTGGGCCGCTATGTTTTGAGTCAACAACGCTCCCGCAATGGCCGCCGCTAAAACCACTAGCACCAGTGCTGTTGTTTTCGTCATGGCATTCACCTTTTTTGGCTCTTCGCCAGTTTGGGCGGCAAGCCCCGCCGTTTTCATTTGCCAACGCCGTTCCAAAGGCCTTGGCCATCACTTTGTTTTCACGGGCCTCATGGTTCAAAATATGTTCCACGAGCACATGAAAATCAGTGGCGGCTTCTTCGCAGCCTTCGGCGCCGGTGTGTTTCGCCAACTTATCCACTACTTCGCCAATTCGTGTCAGGAGGTCGGCGTGCTCCTTGATGATGGCGTCGGCTTCGGCTCCTAGTCCGGGGCAATGCGCAACGGCCTCATCCAAACAGCCGCCCTCCTCTTCTTCGCGAAAGTGGTTTGCAAGTTCTTTCTTCAAGGCCTGAAGGCCATCCAACAGCTTGCCTTGCCGCTGGGGAACGCTGCTCTCGACAAACAACGATTGAACTTGAATCAATAATTGCGCCAGACGCCGATGTTCAGAAAAAATGTGGTCGACGAACGGTTGGCTTTCTTCAAAATCTCGCATGACGCCCTCCTTTCGGCCGACCTCGCAACGCGGGGTCGGCGCTCATTCAACGGGCCGCCTACCGCATCGTCTTTAGGTGGCCGCCAACGGCTTGGTTGTCGCCGCTTTTTCTTCAGGATGTTTGCATGTTAGAACTGGGCAATTCGCCCGGCGGACAATCCCCTCAGCCACACTACCCATGATCAGGCGAGAGAACCCGGTGCGTCCGTGGGTTCCCAACACGATCAGATCGATATTTTCGTCGTCGGCAAACCGGCCAATAGCCGCCGCCGGATCTCCGGTGAGCAGATGATGCTCGTAAGGCACGGCGGGGTCGGTCGGTTTTACTTTTTCCAACATGTGTTTTAAGTCGTCGGTGGCGGGGTTGGGAATTCCGTAGTACATTTCTCCGGCGCCATAGGCGACCGGCGGCTCTTCCACATGCACAACGATCAGTTTCGCGCCGGTATCGCGAGCCAATGAAGTGGCCATCGCAATGGCGGCATCGCCCGTGTGTGAGAAATCTGTGGGGAAAAGGATTTTTTTGGCATTCATGACTCTCTCCTTTCGCGTATAAGTCGCACACCATGCGGCCTGAAATAAAGCACCGAACCCATCGCCGCCTCTAGCCGCCTACTGCGAAAAATCAATCCGCGGCACGTATTCCATTGGAAGGAAAACCGCCGACTCAACTCTCGCTTCCAGTACTTTCTAGTTGCAATTTTTATGCCAATTAGTCCGGCGAATATTTGCCGCGATTACCGAAACACCGATGTGCGTATTCGCGCAGTTCGGATGGTTTCTGAGCGTTAATGACTCAGGACACGCTTCTCAGAACACCTTTTTCGGCTGGTCGGCTGGAGAGTTCGGGGAAGCCCAACCGGAGTCACGCAAATACTTGCAGACGACCTCCAGTAGTTCGAGCGAGGGCCGAGTGGTATCGAGTGTGACCACGTGGAGATTTGTCGGATCGGGTTGGTCGGCTTGGCGTTGCAGTTCCAACCATTCACTAACGATTTCCGATTCACGCTCGCCCTGTTTACGCCGTTCAACAACGCGTTGCTGGGCGACAGGCAACGGGCAGGCACATCGCAGGAAAAGGGGGAAGGCCTTGAATCGTTGGGCCAGCAACGCGGCGGCTTGCCGAGTTTGCGTCGAGAGAAAGGAACCGTCCAGCACGACGGAGCACCCCTTCTGGAGCAACTCTTCCGCCCGCTGGAGCATCAGCAGGTAGACCTGCTCCCGCTGCTCCGCCGCATAACGCCCCTGCGAATAGCCCGGAGCGGCGTCGGTTGGAGAAAATAATTCGCCGCGCAGCACATCGGTTTGGAGCAAGGTCATGGCGAGCGAATCGGAAATTGCCTTGGCGAGCGTCGACTTTCCCGTTCCAGAAAGTCCATGCACGACGATCAAGCACGGCGGGCCGAGTAACGCCGCGTAATGATCGGCCAATCCCAGATAGCGTTTTACCTCCGCCAAGCCAGTTTCGTTGGGGCCGCCGTCTTTGTTGGGGACGCCGTCTTTGTTGGCGACGCCCCCCAGTTGCGACGCCCGCAAGGCGTGTACTTTCGCCCGCACGCAGGCTCGGTAACATTGGTAAAAGGAGAGTAGCGAAGTGGGGAAATCGTCGCCACAGCTTTGGCGGTAACGTTCAAGTAAAAAGCGGCCGATATGCGTATCGCCCAGTAAATCGCATTCCATGCATAGGAACGCCAGTTCGTCGAGCACATCGATTTGCCTCAAATCCTGCGAAAACTCGATACAATCGATGATCGTCGGCCGCTGACAAAGATAGATGTGTTCTGGCCGAAGGTCTCCATGGCCGTCAACAATTCGGCCGTTGAGAACGCGCGTGTTGAGCAAGTCGTCGGCCAAGTGCAAAAAACGTAATTGCGAATCGTGGACGCGCGCCACCCGCAAGCTCCAATCTTCGGGGAGCGTGCCGAGCAAATCTTGCCGATTTGCCAACACATGCGATTTTATTTTGCGACGGTAATCTTCCGTCTTTACGGTCAGGGGGGGCAACGCGGTATAAAAGTACGCCAGATACTCCGCCAGATTGTCGAGGTCGGATGCATCAATTTTCTTGTCGCGAATGAGTCGGTCGAGTGCTCGGTCGGCGGGCAGGCGCCGCATTTTCACCAACCAATCGATGGCGCGGTCCCCGCCGGGCGTGCTTTCCAAACCGGCGGCGCCGGCTTTGCTTTGCCGCGCGCCCAGCCGAAACCGGCCGGAGCTGTCTTGCAGCACCGGAACCACTTCCAGATAGACGTCCGGCGCTAGTCGTCTGTTCAGCCGAACTTCTTCCAGGCAGGCGGCGCGCCGGAACTCGGGCGTGCTAAAATCAAGGAACTCAAACCGCACCGGTTTCTTCAATTTGTAGACGAACTGATCGGTGAGAAACAACCACGAAATATGGGTTTCGATCACCGCCACGTGTTTGGCGGCCTGCGGGTAGGAGGCCCGTTTGCGCAACCAGGAAACCAGCGATTCCAAACGCCCGGCGGCCAGATCGTTTTTCTCCGCGGGCGTGGCGTCTTGAATTCCCGGTAAAGGAGGCGCAGTCATGAAAAAGCACTTCAAGAGAGAAACGTGAATACTCGCGTTTGGGGGCCAAGGGCTGGTGTCAATGAGAAAACACCGTGCAATTCACGCGCCAAATCACTTGACGCGGAGCGGCAAAGAGGTGATACACAGCAGGGGCCCGTGCTGTATATTCAGTGGCGTTTCGCCCGCCTTTTCCTTCCTCCCAAAATGAGCCTGCGTTTTCCGCCAGCCGGGCGATGTCTTTCCAAGGCGCGCGGTTTCGCACAGACCGAGACAACACGACACACTTACTATCGAGGAAATCGGCCATGACGGAATCACAGGGAGTCGAACTTTTATTGGTCGACGACGATGAGGAATTTCTCGACACGCTCGTGCGACGCTTCCGACGCTGCGGTTTTAATGTCGACCATGCGTCGGATGGCCAACAGGCGCTCGACCTCGCCACGCGCCGGGATTTTGATGTCGCGGTGGTCGACATGATGATGCCCGGTCTTTCCGGCCTGGAGTTACTGAAAATATTCAAGGAGTCGAATGTCGAATGCGAGGTCATTTTCCTCACCGGACAGGGAACCGTGGCCACCGCCGTGGAGGCGATGAAACTCGAGGCGTTCGACTACCTCGCCAAGCCGTTTCCTCTGAAGGAACTGGAAGCCGTGGTCTTGCGGGCGGGCGAACGCCGGCAATTGCGGCGCGAGAACCGGCAATTGCGCGCCTTTCTCGAACGCAACCAGCCGGCGTTTGAAATGGTGGGGCAATCCCCGGAAATGCTGGAAGTGCAGCGTCTGATAGGACGCGCCGGCCCCAGCGACAAAGCCATCTTGATTCAAGGCGAAAGCGGTACGGGAAAAGAACTGGTGGCGCAGGCGCTGCATCGAGCCAGCTCGCGAGCCAACAAACCGATGGTCGTGATCAACTGCGCGGCGCTCACCGAAACTCTCTTGGAAAGTGAGTTGTTCGGCCACGAAAAAGGCGCCTTCACCGGCGCGATCAACACCAAGCCAGGACTCTTCGAAGTTGCCGACCGAGGCACGCTCTTCATCGATGAAATTGGTGAGATGCCGGGGTCGGTTCAGGCGAAGCTGTTGCGTGTGCTCGAAGACGGTTCGATGCGCCGGGTCGGCTCCGTGAAAGAACGCAAGGTGCATGTGCGTCTGCTCGTGGCCACCAATCGAGATTTAGCCGAAGAAGTTCGCGAGGGGCGTTTTCGCGAAGACCTTTATTATCGGATCAACGTTCTGTCGTTGGAGTTGCCGCCGCTGCGCGACCGCACCGGCGACCTCCCGCTACTGATCTCGCATTTTCTCGGCCCCGGTTGGGAACTCGACGCCGAAGCGGACGAATGCATGAATCGGTATCATTGGCCGGGCAATGTGCGGCAACTCATCAATGCCATTGAGCGAGGCAAAATCCTCTCCGAAGACAACATTATTCGCAAGGCCGATCTTCCCAAAGACCTCATGCGGAGCGAACTGGCTGATCACGCCGGCGGCTTGCTCGACACCGACGACCTTTCCACGTTGGAACGCGCAAAAGTCGTTGAAGTTCTGCGGCGAGAAGCGGGGAATAAATCGCGAGCGGCGCGCGTGCTTGGTATTGATCGGCGAAAACTCTATCGGCTGGTGGAGAAGTTTCAGATCCAAGATTCGGAACTGGTCTCTAATCCTTCATAACCGCCGCCAAGTTTACAGCATTCGTTCATCAGCCGACGAGCGCTAGCTCACGGTTACCAGCATTCTCGGACACCCGGACGCTAACGCATTCCGGCTGATTTGCGCGGTGTTTTTGGTAAGATCGACGCGACCACTTTTTCGGGGGAGAGGTCATGAGGAGTTCTGACCTGTTCATGAAGAAGCATCGATCCGGAAATTACCGTCGTCATTCCCGTCACTTATATTCCCGTATTCCCGTCACTTATTTTCCGGCCGATGCTAACCTGGGCGATCGCCCCGCTCAGTCAAGATGAAATATGGAACTTGTTTCGGGAGATCCCTCAGGCGTGAACTCCAACGGTGGGCGGAAAAATGCGCTGCCGCAGTTGGCCCGGTTTTTGATCGGTCCGCCCTGGGCTGACTTTCTGCGCGAGGCGGAAGCGGGTATAAACAAAGTAAGGACATTTTGGCTTTTCAGGCGTTCTATTAGCGATTCCGACAACTTTTGTCGCCTCAACTTGGGAGATGCCTATGGCGACTGAGTCGCGAAGCATGGTGGCCGACCTTGAAGCAAGCATGTCGAGCGTGGTTTTGGGGAAACCTCGCGTCGTGAAGATGTGTTTGGTCGCGCTTTTGGCGGGCGAGCACATTTTGCTCGAAGACGTGCCGGGCGTCGGCAAAACCCTGGTCGGCAAAGCGCTTGCCAGGAGTGTCTCGGGAGATTTCGCCCGCTTGCAATTCACGCCCGACCTATTGCCCAGCGATATTGTCGGCAGCAGTGTTTTCGACGCCAAAACATCTGAGTTTGTTTACAAACAAGGTCCGATTTTTGTCAATATCGTGCTGGCCGACGAAATCAATCGCGCCCCGCCGCGCACGCAAAGCGCGCTGTTGGAGGCAATGAGCGATCAGCAAGTTTCCGCCGATGGGCAAACCCACCGTCTGCCCAGGCCGTTCATGGTGATCGCCACGCAAAACCCTTACGAATTTGCGGGGACGTACCCCTTGCCCGAGAGTCAGCTCGACCGGTTTCTGATGCGCATCTCGATGGGCTACCCCGACCGCAGCGAGGAACTGCGTGTTTTATCGACGCATCGGGTGGGTGAACCGGTCGATCATCTCCAAGCCGCCGTTGGAGTGGCGCAGGTGTTGGAGCTTCAACAGCAGGTTCGTGAAGTATCGGTTGACAGTTCGATCAGCGAATACTTGCTCGATTTGGTGGACGCCACCCGTCAGAGCGATGAATTGCATGTGGGCGTCAGCACGCGGGGTTCACTCTGTTTGTATCGGGCGGCGCAAGCGTTCGCGGTTGTCGAAGGACGAACGTATGTCGTGCCCGACGACATCAAACAACTGGCGGCGCCGGTTTTTTCGCATCGCGTGGTCCTCAGAGGATACGCCCACGATCGCCAACGGGAGGCGGCGGAATTGCTCATCGCCAGATTGCTGGACACGATTCCCGTTCCCGATTGACGCCATGTCGTTCGCCCGCGGAGAAAATCGATTTGTTAGAGAAGAAGCTACACAATCGTTTCCTGAGTCGTTTGCGATGGCGCCTGTTTCGCCGCCGCCGTATCGCGATCAGCAGCGAAGGCTGGCATTATCTGTTGGTGCTGGCGTTCATTGTTGGCGGGGCGTCGTTGCGAGAGGTCAATTTACTCGTGGCGCTGGCCAGCATGATGATTGGCGTTTTTCTCACCAACGCCGTGTTCGCGTTCACGACCCCGCGCCGCCTGGAAGTCCGCCGCAATCCGCCGAAGCACATTTTTGCCGGCGAGCCCTTCACGATGGAAGTCAGCATTTCGAATGCTCGCCGGCGCGTCGCGGTCTGGACGATCACCATTCGCGATCGGCTCGCCCGGGCCGCGCGGCCGCGAAGCCTTGCCCAGGCGACGCACGTCGATTCCTTCGTGATGCGCGTCAATCCTCAAGAAACGCAGCGTGCTTCGTACCGCTGTATGCTTCCTCATCGCGGGCGTTATTCGCTCGGCCCGTTGGAAATCTCGTCGGGCTTTCCCTTTGGCTTGGTGCGAGGCAGGCGCCGGGTGAGTGGCGTGGACGAACTGGTGGTTTATCCTCGTTTGGGGCGTCTGACGCCTCAATGGGATCAAAAAATGAAGTCGCAGCTTGCTGGCGAAGATTTTGCCGGCCAACAGCGAGGCTGGAACGATGGCGATTATTACGGGATTCGGGAATGGCGCTCCGGCGACGCCCAGCGTTGGATCCACTGGCGAGCCACCGCCCGACTGAATGAGTTGGCGGTGCGACAGTTTGAACAGCGCGACAGCCGCGAGACGGTCGTCCTGTTGGACCTCTGGCGAGGCGACCGCCATGGCCCCGAGCAGCAAAAAGTCGTGGAACGAGCCGTCAGTTTTTTCGCCACGGTTATCTCGGAGGCATGCAGCCAAAACGCGGGCCGGCTGCTGGCCGGCGTAGCGGCGGAAAAACACTTGGTCCGACTGGCGGCGGCGTCGCCCACGCTGATGTGGGAGTGGCTGCAATGGCTGGCGACTCACGAGTCGAGTCGCGAAAACCAGTATCCTCTGGTGCTCGCGGAAATACAACGCCGCACGCCGCCCGGCGCGGAGTTGGTGGTCATCAGCACGCGAACCGAAGACACGCTGTCGGCGTTGCTGGAAGGGCCGGCGCGGGAACAAGTGTTTCAGGAAGGCGCCTTGCACGAACGGGCGGGGCGAGAGGTAGTGGGCGGCGCCGCCCTCGGAAGCATGGCTGATTTAGCCAGCACCACTTGGATCGATTGCGGCGGCGAACAATGGAAAAGGTATTTCCAATGGCGATAACGCGTCCAAAAACAACGCCGGTCGAACGGTATTTGCAAATCAGCGTGGCGCTGTTGGCAGCCATGGGAACCATTATCTTGGGGTTTGGCCAACGCAGCGCTACGCTTCCGGTGATGGCGATCTTTGCCGCCGCGACCGCCGTCTATTTTAGCGATTACCTGGGTTGGTTCCGCTTGCACCGTCATTTGGCGAACGCCGCCGCCGTACTCGCGCTATTGCTTTGCGGGAACGACTTTTACGTCGGGAGCGACAGCCGCGCCCAACTTTTCGCCATCGCCAATTTGCTCATCTACCTGCAATTCGTGCTGCTCTATCAAAAGAAAAACGTTCGCTTGTATTGGCAATTGATCGTGCTCAGCCTGCTGCAAGTGGTGGTTTCCGCAGCTCTAAATTTGGGCGTCCAATTTGGAATACTGCTCGCGATTTACCTCGTCATCGCCATCGCCGCCATGACACTCGCGTATTTGCATCAGGAACTGTTGCGGCTGGGAAGGACCTCCCACGCCAACGAGGCTATTCGCTGGAAGACCAGCACCACGCGCGACACCGATGGCCGAGGCGGAGCCGTTCTGCAATGGTCGATCGACGCTCCGCCGGTCGCCTTTCAAGTGCTCGACCGAAAAATCGGGCAGAGGCTCTATCTCGGTTGGGGGCTGGTTCGACGCGTCGCCGCGTTTAGCGCCGCCACCCTCACGATTGCCGTCTCGGTGTTCCTGGCGGCGCCGCGTCCCGGGCAAGCGTGGTGGCGAGGAAAGAAATCGCCAGACACCATGGTCGGCTTCGCCGAGGAAATCACGCTGGGTGAAATCGGCGAGGCCCTACTCTCCAATAAAGTCGCCTTGCGGGTTCGTTTGGTGGATGTAAAAACCGGCAAGCCCCTCTTCCTTTCAGGCGGGCCTTACCTCCGCGGCGCCGTGCTGACGCACTTCGATAGCCACGGCCGTTCGGTCTCTTGGCGAAATCCCCGCCGCCGGCATCGGCCGCCGCTGGCGAAATTGCCGCCGCCGCAATC
This sequence comes from Planctomycetota bacterium, assembly GCA_024276655.1. Classification (GTDB taxonomy): domain Bacteria; phylum Planctomycetota; class Planctomycetia; order Pirellulales; family Pirellulaceae; genus SZUA-33. The sequence continues at coordinate 4,915 of JAJRWU010000065.1, read as the reverse complement.
CTCGGATCATCTCGTCCGGCAGGAATTCGTCATCCAGCCGTCTGGCCGGAGGACGCTCTTTGGCGTTTACCCGCCGCTGGCGTTGCAACAAACGCCCGATGCCGTTCGCTATAATACAGACCAGGAAAAGCTCGTCCGCACGACTCCCGTTTTTTCTTTCGAGCAACAACCGTTTCGATACGTGTTGGGGGCGAATTCCATCAAGAACAGTTGGCAATCCGCGATCACGCCAGCGGCGGAGAACGCCGCGACGAACCCGGCGTTCCTGGGATTCGAAGCCAGTCAGTTTCCGAATCTTCGTCGCATCGCGAACGCCGCCGTCGCCCAAAGAGAAGTCGACCGTAACGATATTTTCCAGGTCGCCCGCACACTCGAAATGCACTTTTGGAATTCCGACCTCTACACCTACACGCTCAACCAAACGCAGCTTCCGCCGCCTCCAGCGGGCATGAATTTGGTGGAGCATTTCATTGCCAACCATCGCCATGGGCATTGCGAATACTTCGCCACTTCGCTGGCCTTGATGCTGCGGTCGATGGGCATACCGTCGCGCGTGGTGGTGGGGTATCACGGAGGCGATTTCAACTCCATCGGCAAATTCTACCAAGTGCGAGACCTTCATGCGCACGCCTGGGTGGAGGCGTACCTGCCGCCCCAGAGTGTTCCCGACCATCTGAATACAAACAACGATACTCGCCATGGCGCCTGGTTGCGGCTCGACCCAACTCCTTCATCGAGAAGGAATGAGTCCCAGCAATTGGGCGTGACGCAAAAAGCCACCGATACGTTCGACTACATGGAGGCGCTTTGGAACGACTATGTGCTCAATCTCGATTCCGACCAACAACGGCGAGCGATCTACGAGCCGTTGGGAAAGAATATTAGCGGGTTGTTTAATAAGTCGGTTGATGAGCGGGCCTGGAGCGAATTTTTCAATGACGCCACGCGCACCGTGGGAGTCGATACTCGCAACTGGTGGGGCAGCCGCTGGTTCGATTGGTCGGCGGCGTTGGTGATCAGCGTGGCGGGCGGCGTGTGTGTCGCCTTGGTGAATGTATTTCGCTTGCCGACGCGCATGCGTTTGCAGCAGCGGCGAAAATTACGGGCCCGTCGGCGAGTCGCTCGAAAAAGAATTGATTTTTTTCACGATTTGGAAACGCTGCTGACCCGTTTCCATTTTTGTCGCAAACCTTCCCAAACGATTCAAGAGTTGACGCAAGAAGTGGCGGTCTGGCTCGGCTCCGAGCGGTCCGCCGCCGCCCTGCATGATATTGCGGCAAGCTATTACCGCGTTCGGTTCGGCGGCGCCACGCTCAGCGAAACCGAAAAAAGCAACCTCGACCAGTCCATTAGCACCTTGGCGAACAAGCTCGAATCGCGCCGCGACGAGTTGGCATCGAGCGGAAAATTAGTGTCGTAGCCATGCTCGCCAGAGCGTGGGATGGTTCACCGCTCATCCACCGTCTGGCGACGATGGCTACACAAATGCGACCGTTATTTATCGAGCGGTGCTTGGCAAAAAAACGAAGGAGTTTTAACGTGCGAATACTTGGCGGAACACTATTGTTTTTTGCTGTTCTCGGCGCCGCAGCGGTTCGCGCCGACGATTGGCCCGCGTTCCGAGGCCCTGCGGGAAACGGCGTCTCACCAGAAAAAACGGCGCCCTTGCATTGGGACGCCGAAAAAAACGTCGCCTGGAAATTTGAACTGCCGGGGCCCGGAAACAGCAGCCCCATCGTATCCAATGGACGCGTCTTCGCGACCTGCGCCCAAAACAAGGGCGGCGAGCGAACGCTGTATTGTCTGGATCGAAAAACCGGCAAGCTGGCCTGGAAAAGAACCGTTTCGTTTGAACCAGGAGCGCGCACGCACAAAACCAATCCTTACTGCGGATCCACGCCGGCGGCCGATGGCCAACGCGTGGTGGTTTGGCACAACTCCGCCGGGCTCTACTGCTACGACTTCCAAGGCAAGGAGCTTTGGAAACGCCAACTGGGCGAGTTCGATCATGTGTGGGGCTACGGAGTTTCGCCCGTCATTTATAAGGGACGCGTCTTCCTTCATTGCGGACCGGGCAAACGCGTATTGTTCACGGCGCTCAATTTGCAAGATGGCCACACGGTTTGGGAGACCGAAGAACCGCTCGACGGAGATGGCGACCGAAACACCGCCGGCAAATACATGGGTTCGTGGTGTACGCCCGTCGTGGCCAAGGTCAACGGCCGGGAAGTGCTCGTTTGCAGCATGCCGACGCGCGTCAACGCCTACCACCCCGATACCGGCCAGATTGTCTGGACTTCAAACGGCCTTCGCGGCGGCAACGGCGATTTGGCCTACGCTTCGCCCATCATCGCCGGCAAGGTGTGTGTGGCCATGGGAGGCTTCAAAGGGCCGACCATCGGTTTCACCATGGGCGGTAAAGGAGATATCACCGAAACCAATCGGCTATGGCGGGTGGAGAAAAACCCGCAACGCATCGGCTCCGGCGTATTCGTCGACGGTTATATTTACATGGCCAACGCGGGGCCGAATATGTTCCAGTGCATCAACCCCGAAAACGGTGAACTGATGTGGCAAAAACGTTCGCCGGGCGGCGCCCATTGGGGTTCGCTGGTATATGCGGCTGGCCGGCTTTATGGCGCCGACCAAAACGGAACGACGTTCGTCTTTGAACCCAATCCCCGGGAGTTCAAACTACTGGCCACGAACGAAATGAACGAACTCTCGAATTCCACGCCCGCATTTTCGGACGGCCAAATTTTTCTTCGCACGGCCACGGGCGTTTACTGTATTGAAAACCCGTAGCATTTATGCGGAATACATTGGCCGAATTAAAAGCCCGGCTTAGCATCGCTCGATAAATAACGGTCGCATTTGTGTAGCCATCGTCGCCAGACGGTGGGTGAGCGGTGAACCATCCCACGCTCTGGCGAGCATGGCTACGACACTAATTTTCCGCTCGATGCTTTTTGAAAAATCCGGGCTTTTCCTTGCAATAGCCGGTAACCTACTGCTTCCGCAAATTCTTAGCCGTGCATGGCAAGATAGGGACGAACGCGGCGAATAACAACAGGCGGAACAGGCGCGTGGCGTTCCGCCAATAACTCACACAAGGTTGATCAATGTCGAATGTAGTGACAAGCGTCTGGAGCCGTTTGGTCGGTTTTTTTCTGACCGGGTTATTCGCCATCATGCCGTTGGTGGTCACGGTGGTGGCGGTGGTCTGGGTGACTGATCTCGTCAAGGGCTTCGTCGGTCCTGAAACCACAATCGGCCAACAACTCGAACGCCTTGGCGCCACATCGAGCACCACGGCGCCGTACATCACGGGTTGGGTGCTGGTTTTGGGCGGCATCGTATTGCTGGGTGTGTTGGTGCAGTTGACGTCCAAAAAATTATTGCACGGAATCGTCGAGCCGCTGATTCGCCGCATTCCGTTGGTCGGTTCGATTTACAACACCACTTCGCAGGTCGTGGGCATGCTCGACCAGGGCGAATCGACCGACCTCAAGGGAATGAGCGTGGTTTATTGCCACTTCGGCGAGAATAACGGCACCGGCATTTTGGCGTTGTTGCCTTCGCCGGAGCGTTATCATTTTCGCGACCGAGATTACCACGCCGTTTATATTCCCACGTCGCCTATCCCGATGACAGGCGGCTTGCTGTTCGTTCCGGTCGATTCAGTGGAGCAAGTGGAAATGTCGGTCGATGGCTTGATGAGTATTTATCTTTCGATGGGCGTCACCGGTCCTCAATTCCTGAAAACTTCGGAAGCATGAACAATCCGACGTGTCCTTATTGCCAGACCGAAATCGCCTACGATGCTTCGTTGGCGGGGGAGTTCGCCGCCTGCCCCCAGTGTGGCGGAAGTTTTTATATGCCCCACGCGCCGCAGGCGGCGCGTCCGGCTGGCGCTGGGGGTCCGGTTGGCGCCGAGGGCGTTGTATTTGAATCGCCCATCGGTTCGAATCCGTTTGCGGAAAACACACATTCCGGCCGGTTTGCCGGAGCGCCAACTTACACAGCCAACGAACCGCCGTTGCTGGTCATGATTCCTATTGTGCTCTCCGCGATTTGGAACCTAGTGATGGGCATGGTTTACATCTCGACTTGCATCGGCGTCATCATTGGCGGGCCGATGATGATTCTCGCTCTGGCTGAATTGCAAACGTATTCCAACGCCCGCGCGATGCGCCGCCGTGAATTGGCCGACCGCGCCCAACTTTTAGGTGTTTTGGAAATCGTGGCCGGGCTCTTCAACGGCGCTGGAATCGTATTCGGCGTGCTCACGCTCGTCGGCGCCTCGCAATGCGGCCGACGACGACGGAATACCGCCCTGTAAAGCGAGCGTCGGGTGAGAATTTACCTAATACAAGCACGAAGCGCGAGCGAGTGAATCGGCAACCGGTCACGGACTTGAAACGAGTCTTTCAAGGCCTACCGGTGGTGTTCGCTGCGCTCGACCACCGGCTAATAGCTGCCAAGCCTCCGGCTTGATGAGAATTCCATAACACCGTTGCACGGAATAGATATTGGACAGGTGCTAAGGGCGAAACCGACTGGCCGTTATTATCGCGACGGCGAAACCTTTCCTGGATCAGCGGCTTGCATAAGTACAGGGCGCATAAGTGCATGACCGGGGAAGGGCGACGCCACTTTACAACAACGCGAGCTATATTGTCGCGCACCAAGTATCCGTGCAAGTCGGCCACCGCGAGGGCCATAGGGGCAGTCCCGATATAAGATCCCCAGCGCGTTCCGGCTGATCTGCGCGGCGTTTTTGGCAAGAATAACCCAGGCGATCACCCCGCTTCGTCCGAGATGAAATACGGAAGTTATTTCGGGACGATTCCATAGCGAGCCGCGAGCCAACAAACGCCGCCCCAAAGTCTTGGCCTTGCTCACCGAACCACGC
>JAJRWU010000064.1 GCA_024276655.1 Planctomycetota bacterium | reverse complement strand
GACGTAATCTGGGTGAATGTCTTTTTTCATGGCTCGAATTCCAGGGCGCTGGCCCGCTTCTCTCCTCGAATGATCGCATAATCGGAATTTAGCATTCTATCGACCGACCCAAAATACGGCAAGAGCCGCACCCAGCGGGCGAAAGTTTCATTTTCTTTCTTCCAGACGCGGCGTGTATGGCCAAATGCGCCACGCGCGGGGTTCGATGAGAAAGAGGAGCCAGAAAGCGCCGACAATTCGCAACAGCCACCCGGCGAGGAAAAACAGTTGAAAATGATCCCACGATGCGGACGCCAAGTTCATCGGCCAGCCGCCAGACTCGAGGTGGTCGAACAAGGCGCCGCCGGCAATAGTGCTGAGTCCGTAACACAGGCCGGTGAGGCCGAAATAGGTCGCGAGGTACGACGCGTTTCGGCCGGGTGGCGCGAGCTTGAGCGTGAGGTTGGTCAAGCCGACGTTCAACCCCACGTAGGCGATCCAGACCACCCAGGCGCCTGCCACCCACCAGCGCCGCTCCACGCTGGCGGCGAGAAAAAAGAGCGGCCCCGTGGCGACAACCACCTGAGCGGCGAACATCACGAAACGATTGCCAATCCGATCCACCAGCCAGCCCACCTTAGGACTTGCCGCCGCTTGCCCCAGCCGCATGCCGCTTCTGAAAAGCAGCATCCAGAATAAGTGAAACCCGAGGATTCTGGCCGGATAAATCCCCTGCGCCGCCTGCGTGATTCCGTTCGAGAAGGAGAACCAGCAGCCGAACCATAGCAGGCGTTGGAAGCGAGGGTCGGCCAGCGGCCGCCAGAGCGTCTTTCGGAGCGACTGCCAGAGTGATTGCCGCAAAGAGTCTTTGACGCGCGGCATTGGCAACGGCGCCATCATCGCCAGAGGCGCCACCGCGGCGAGCATGAACAGCGCGCCGACCGCCACGGCAATCGTGTAGCCGACGCCCAACAGTGTACGATCAAAAGATTCTCGCCACCAATACGTGAACAAGCCGCCGGCCAACATGCCGAACACCCGCCCCAGCAGTAAATAACGCTCGCGGCGGCCGATGAACCTTCCGCGAATTCGAGTCGGCGCCAAATCGCCCAACCACGACCACAGCGAGATCGTGCCCACGTACTCCAGCAAGTGGTAGCCGCTCCAAACCAGCACCAGCGCGAGCAGGGAATTGGCGTTGGCGCCCAAGACGCCGGGGCGGCAGAGAATCGGCGCAAGCAGCAACACGAACACGCTTGCCGTATAGGCGGCCAGGGTAAAACGTTTGCGGTCGACGATCTTTTCCAGCAGCCAACCGGCGCCGATGCGCAACACGCCTGTCAGGGAAGGCGCCGCCAAGAGAAAGCCAATGGCCATTCCCTTGGCGCCCAGTTCCAACGCTAGGTACAACACCAACGACGAACCCGCAATGCCGTTGCCCAACGCCCACAGCGCCGCGTTGCCGTACGCGGCTTGTAACGATGTGCGGCGAACGCCGTGAGGAAGCAAGGACGACATAAACTTCGCGGAGTCCGGCTAGCGTTTTCGTTTGGCCGTGGGGCGCCGCGTTTGCTGGAGCCGGTTGTTGGTCGAGGGAGATTGCGTCGGCAGGGGCGTCTCTTGCCGGACCTTCTGCCAGCCCTTGGGAACGGCCGGTTGGAAAAACTCGCGGTGAAACAGGTTTACCCTTTGGAGCGTTTCGCTCCAGTTGGTCTCCCGGTTTTCAAACAGAAACACCGTGCGGGCTTCATTCCGGCCGCGCACATAATTCGGCGGATGTATTTCCATCGCCTTGGGCAGATAATCTTTTTCGTCGATGATGATCAGCACCATTTTGTGGTTGGCGCGGTCTTCCGCCGTTTTGGGATAGGCTTCCAGCCAATACTCGCCCTTGATGTTGTCGAGCGGGTCGTGGCGAATCCAATAGCGTTGCTTCATTTCGTCGATTTTGGCGCCGAAAATAAACGGCAGCGGTCCGGCGGAAATCGCTTTCCCTTGCATGCTTTTCGGCAACACGGTTTCGATCAACTGCTTTTTCTTGGAGTTGAATTCGAAGATCGACTTTCCGTCGCAGACCCAATGTTCGCCAACTTCTCCAGGACGCTGCAAATACTGCGGCGCGGCGCCGGCTTGCTGGGCGCGTGTGTAGTGTTTGATCGTATCGACGCGGAACAGCCCTTTGTCGGGCATGGAATACATAATGGCGCCGGTGCTCACCGTTTTGTAAGTGCGAGGATCCTTGGGGCCAAACGTGGGGTCGTAAACCCAGCGAGTGAACGTGCATCGATATCGCTCCACGCCGCTACTTCGATGCTCCCAATATCTGAGAATCTGATCGGTGTACTCCTGCTGCGCCGGGGTCATTTGAAACGGGGGCCGCGCCGCCAGCGAATGACGACCAACCACCGGTCGAACCGCGGGCCCCGCGATGGGGCCAACCGTGGGACGGCGCTGCGTATTTGCAGGCGCCCTTCGTTGTTGCGGCCTCTTCGATTGCTGGCGAGGAGCGTTTTGAGCAAGGCAGGGTTGGGTTGCCAGCAAGACGGCCAGCAATACGAGAGGAACGCGAATGAGAGAGGCGGTCATGGATTCGGACTTCCTTGTCTGGATCGATTGGAGCGGCTTCCGCCGCAATAGCCAAAACGCGGGATTCACGCATTCTAACACGAGACGCCCAAAGTTCCCTAGATCGCTTTTTTTTCAAATTCGCTCGCTTGCACGGCGAGCATATGCTTCGAGTGTTTACGTCGATTTCAAATAGCCAAAAGAGTTCTTTACGAATGAAAGTGCTAGCAGTGAGTCGGCGGAGCAGCCAAGTCGGGGCGCAACTTTTTTTGCTGAATGTAGATTGACAGGGTTGACATTTTTCGCGGTTTTGTCGTAGATTGTTAGGGTCAAGTGAGTGCTCAGAGGATGGCGATTCCCAGGATAGTTTCCAGGACGCATGAGCAACGGAACGGGTGGGCTGTTTTATTGGCGTTCGAGAAAGCCGAACACCCAATCATGCTTGCTTAGGCGCGCCAAGGAGCGGGGCCCTGTACGATGGCGAATTCGATCATGGACGTAGAAAGTGAAGCCAAGCGAGTCTTGGCGACAAGCCCGATTTTTGATGTTCGCACACTGCAAGTGGAACGCAATGGAGAAACGCTGCTTCTCTCGGGCCGCGTGGCTTCGTTCTACCATAAGCAACTCGCTCAAGAGGCGATTCGAGCAGTTGCCGACGGAGTGACGTTAGTCAATTCGGTCAACGTGGATTGACGCCGCGTTTCATTCGCAGGCACATTCTCGTTTTCGCCGACGATGGGCGCGTTTTCGCGAACAATGGGTGCGGTTCGTTGTTGCAGCGTCGCCACTGCCTTGAGAAAGGCGCGCCTTACGCTGCACGCCGTTTATCGGCCGCCGCCAATAATTGCAACGCGGCGGCGCGCACCGCCGCAACCGAGAGCTCCCTCATGCAGCGATGGTGCTTCAGCGGGCAGACCCGTTTAGCGCACGGGCTGCAATCCAGCCCCAATGAAAGCTGAACTTCCTCAGGGTGGTGGTTGTCGGCCCAACGGGGGTCGGTGGAGCCGAACAACGAAACGCATGGCGTTTGAAACGCGGCCGCGAAATGCCGAGGTCCGCTATCGGTGCTGATCATCAACGCCGCCCGCCGCACGCAGGCTTTACTCAGCCCCAGGCTCAGCTGGGCGGCGGCCAAACTACCAACGCCCTCATGCCCCGCCATTTGCACAACGCTCTCGGCGGCTTCTCGCTCGGCCGGTCCACATAATACTAATACGCGCAGCGAATCTTCGCTGGCCAAACGTCGCGCCAATTCAGCGCACTGCTCAATGGGCCAATGCTTGGCGGACCCATACGCGCCGCCCGCGCTGAGAATCACGACACGATGCTCGTCGCGGTAACCGTGGGCTGTCCACACAGCGTCGGCCTGCTGTTCGTCTTCTGGCAGCGTCGCCAAGGACACTCGACGATTACCAGCCGGGCATCCCATCGCTTGGGCAATGTTCAGATAGGAATCGACGGCGGAAATCGGCCGCCACTTGCCGCCCTCTCGCGGCGGGAGAAGCCCTTTGGTCAGCAACCATCCTCGACCATGCCGAGAATAACCGACGCGTTGCGACGCCCCGGCGGCTCGCGCCATGAGCGCTGTCGAGAGTGAATTGGTGAGCAATACGGCCGTATCAACGCCCATTGCTCGCAGTTTGCCGGCCGCCCGCCAACGGCTGCGGATCGATTTCTCATAACGAACCGTTGTGTTTAGCCAATGCGTTCCGGCGAGCACTTCGGTTACGTAAGGTCGCATCACGCCAATGAGTTGCGATTTTGGGAAATGTTCGCGCAACGCTCGCAGGGCGGGCGTCGCCATGACGACATCGCCCACCCAATTGGGCAGAAAAACAGCGATTTTCCGGGGAGTATCCATCACGACTTTGAACAATCCGTCATTGCAAAGCGGGTGATTCAGGAACAGCCCCGAATTTACGCACCGAACTAAAAGCCCTGCATTTTGAAAACGCCGAGCTTTTCCGAGCTACAAGGCAAGCGGCAGATGAAAATTTACCTAATACAAGCACGAAGCGCAAGCGAGTGAATCAAAAACATTCCTGCGCAGGCAAGAACGCAAAAAAACTCACCGACTCCCGCTGCGTGCGGGCAAGTTATTTTCCGCCGCTCGCCCAACAGAGGAGTTATTTCAGGACTGTTTCTCAGCGGAAACGATACTCCAACCGCTCCGCGATTGCCAGACCAAAGGCCGGCGCCCCGGCGCCCCTTCAAAAGACCGCCTTCCCATTGGCGCTCTCCAAATTTCCAGCATTTGATAAAAACTGGATTTTCGTCATTTCGAGGCCTCTTTTTTACGTAAAACTCGCAAGCGTTACAGCCTCCCTGCTTTTTCCAGGGCACCGTAAAGCTCCTAGTGCTGTCGGGTTTTACTGTCGCCCCAGACGTTTCATTCGCCGCACCTTGCCTGACCGTCCTCTTTGTGCGTATACTGACGCCTTTGTATTTTGCCGGGCCAATGTTGCTGACGCGACAAAGCCCCGAATCGATTGCCGTTCGTGCTCAGGTTGCGAACGTGATTCAGGACGCGATTCATCACGAAGAGATTGCTCAGCGCCGGCAAAGAGGACGCATTTCGCATCAGTTTGGTCGACTCTTTAGAAGGAAATTCAGGATGACGGGAATCGCCGCGACACTCTTACTGCAAGCCGCTCTTCTTTCCACGGGCTCCGAAGCTTATACCGTGGCGTATCGCTCTTCGGTTGAGTCGGGAAAGCCGATCTTGATTTACGTCGGCGCCGATTGGTGTCCCGCTTGCCAATCGCTGAAAAATACCACGTTGGCTCAGATGAAACGCAACGGCCAACTCAGCGGCGTCTCGTTTGTCGAGTTGAACACCGACGCCGACCCCCAGCTCGCTCGCCAAGTGATGAGCGGCGGCTCGATACCGCAGCTTGTTCTCTACAGCCGGTCAGGCGATGGCTGGGGACGTTCGCAACTGATCGGCTTCCAGTCGGTTGAGGCGGTTCAGAGGTTGATCCGACCCGCGGTGCGGAGCCGCGCGGTGGCGAATAAAGTGAAAACGGCCAAAGTGGCAATGTGAGGGGCAGTCCTGAAATAAGATCCCTCAGCCGCTGAGCGCTAGCTCACGGTTTACAGCATTCGCCGAGAACCGGACGCTAGCGCGTTCCGGCTGATCTGCGCGGCGTTTTTGGCAAGAATAACCGAGGCTATCAGTCCGGGAAAAATGCGGTTGTTCTATGTTTTATCCGCCGCTGGCCTAAAAGGCTGGGTTTAGGACTTGGTAATACCATTCTGATCGTCGGAAGGTTAGAATCATCTGCGTCGCCTCGGTGTGCAGCATGAGCTCATGTATTCGCATGCTTCACACGGGCGGGCGGCGGAATGATACCGCCCGTTTTGGCGCCTGGAATGCGTGTTTCAAAATCCGTTCCCCGAAAACTCTCGGCGCGACATCCGTGAAGGTCAGCGTAATAATTCCGGCTCTGAATGAGGCGGAGTGCATTGAACGATGTGTTTTGTCGGCCTGGCAAGCTGGCGCCAGTGAAGTGTTTGTCGTCGATGGCGGAAGCCGCGACGACACGCCGGCGCTGGCGCGCCGCGCCGGGGCGCGGGTCTTGTGTTCCGAGCCAGGCCGAGCGACGCAACAAAACCGCGGGGCGGGCGAAGCAGCGGGCGATGTCTTGCTGTTTCTGCATGCCGACAACTGGCTCGAACTTTCTTGCATTTCGCAAATCAGGGATTTGCTGGCGGAGTCGGCGCATCGCCACGGGGCGTTCGTGCAGCGCATTGATGGTGCAGGACGAAAATATCGCTGGCTGGAGCAGGGCAACGCAGCCCGGGTTCGCTGGCGCGGCATCGGCTACGGCGATCAAGGCTTGTTCTTCCGGCGAGATTTCTTTTTTGAGCAGGGCGGCTTTCCGGCCGTGGCGATCATGGAAGACTTGCTGCTAATGCAGGCCTGCCGAAAGCACGCGCATCCGTCGCTCTTGAAAGGTCCTTTGAACGTGAGCGCCCGGCGTTGGCGGAAGCAGGGCGTCGTCGGGCAAACGCTAAGAAACTGGCTGGCGTTGGCCGCCTTTCGCTGTGGCGCGAGCCCCGATTGGCTGGTGAAGTTTTATCCTCGCCACTCAGAAGGCTAGCGAGCAATATCTCTACAACGCCAGCAACGACATACTAATGCGCAGCATACGGTCTTCCAGCATGACGGCTTCCTGGTCGTTATGCTCGAACGTTGCACAAAGAAACTGCAATCCGCGAGCATAGGCGATTTCGTAGCCGTGGCCGATAATCACCGAAGGCACCGTAATGTGTGGAAAAGCCCAACTCGTATTGGCCAGTTTCGACTTGATGCCGCCAACAATGATATTCGTGATCTCGCCGGCGCCGTCAACCACTTGAGAGGTGAGCGAGCCGTATTCGTCTTGGAGCAGCCCCTCCACCGCCTTGATCGCGAAACGCTCCGCCATGTTGACGGTCAAGAATCCAGACACCTTCCCATGCACGCCGATCATTCCCGTGATGCGTCCGGGGGCGCCGCTCGGCACACACGAAATACCCACGAAACGGGCCGACGTATTGCACATTTCCAGCGCGTTGGCAACCGATTGCAGAATGGCGTCGGTCAGCTCTGGGTCGGCGAACGAGCTGACTTGGGGAAGCGTTGCGGTTGCCATGGAGTCGTTACCAACATTGGGGGGATGTCGTGGATTTCAGTGCAAATGTTGGGAATAGAATTCCCTACCAATAGATGCGGTAAGGAACCCAAGGAGCAAACGTTTACCGCTTAAAAAGAGCCGGTTTCCGCCCGCAGGCGCGTACGCATACTGCGCAATCGCTAAAACCCGCCTCGGTGGGCGCCAATCGCACGCCAGAACGCACTATTTCCCCTTGGGAATCACGGGGTCGGCTTGCCGATTAAAGAGAGAAAGGACTGTCCTTACCTTCTCTCCATTTATCGTAGGGAATTTCGCATGAGGCGATCTTGGGTGATCATTCCCTTATTGGGAGGCTTGGCCTACCTTTCGCTCTTGGCTCTCTTGGGCCCAATGGGGGGGTCTGAGAAGATCGGCGAGGCGATGTTTCCGCCTTCGCTTCGAATGCCTTCCAGCCAAGCGCCGACGTTCACTCTCGCCGAAGCACCGCCGGTTGTGGCAGATACGCAACCGAATCTGGCCGCCCTTGAATCGCTCGCCCTGCCGCCCCAAAGAACCGTTGCAGCGCCGCCGATCACCGCCAATATGGCGACGCCGGTTTTTGATCCTCCGCCTTTGGCGCCGCCGCCGGTTGAAGAAAAAGTGGTTCCCCAGCCTCCTTCCCCGGAACAGACGGCAACTTCGGAAGAACAGCCGCAGCCCGTGGAGCCGCCCACTTGGCCGCGTCCCCTCGCTTTGGAAGCACAGCTCCGCACCGTGACGCAAGAATCGCAGACGCGTGTTTGGGCCTACGCCGTGCAAGACGCACTCACCGAACTTCGCGCCCTGCCCCTGACGGAAAAAGAAGCCTCGCAGGTTGTTTTCTCGCAATTGGCGGCGCTGGCTGCTTCGGCGCCAAACTTGGCCGAACAAGCAACTTCAGAAAACCTGCGGCGCGATCTCTTAACGTTGGCGTACGATATTTCGCGTCGTGTGGGAATCTGGCGGGCGGCGATGGAAGTCGAAAGCCTGCAAACCATCTTGCCGGTGGCGCACGACGAAGGGCTCTCGCTCAGTATGCTGGCCGCCATCGAACAAATCGAATCGTATCTGGGCGCCGACAAATACACGGCGGCTTGGGCCAGATACCTCAAATTTTCCGACTTGGCGGCGCTCGACGTCGCCCGGGCGATTCCCCTTGAGGATCGAGCGGCGGTGGCGCGACAAGTGCTGTATCGGATGTCGTCGCGCGGTCTGACCATGCAGCAACGAGATTTGCTGAAAAAAAGCGCCTTCGCCGATTTCGAAATTCTGTTGCGCCGTTGGGCCACGCAGTCGGTGGATGTCGTCGCATTGCTGCACATTATCGAAGATTTTGAATACACGGAAAATGCTTCCTCTGCATTCGCCTTGGCCGAGTTAATCGATCAAATGCAATACTCGGTTCGCCAAGATACGGTCTCGCTGGCCGCGCAATTGGAAAAGCACTACCGCAACGCGAACGTTCGTTTCGCCGTGGCGCGAGAGTTGATAAATCGATCGCTGCCGGAAAGCCAGCCCACCGCTGAAGAAGTGCGAGATCGCATTCTCAAAGCGAATGTCACCGGCAGGAGTACAACCGCGACTCGCGTTTCCCTCGACCTAACGCCCGATCCGGCCCAGTGGAATTTCAACATCGTCGCCAACGGGCAGGTCCGCTCCGACACCGCCTCCGACGCCGGACCCGCCGTCTTCTTCTCCAACGGTCACGCTCGATTTCAAGTGCGAAAACAATTCCATTGGACCCCGAAACGTTTGTCGGTCGAGCCTGCATCGGCTACTGTCCGCAGCAGCAATGAACTTGTCCAGGTGGCCACCGACTACGATAAAATCCCACTCTTTGGAGCACTCGCGCAAACGATTGCAACACAACAACACGACCAACACGCGTTTGAAGCGAACCGTATCGTTGAACGCAAAATCGCCGTAAAAGCCGAACGCCGCATGGATCGGGAAGTCGGCGAGCAATTCAATCTGGCATACCAGCAGTTCGAGAAAAAAATACTCGGGCCGCTTCGGCGGCTGGACGTCGAGCCGAGGTCCATGAGTTTGCAGACCACCTCGCAACGATTGATATCGCGTTCGCGGCTGGCGAGCGCGTCGCAATTGGCGGCCTTCACGGCCCGACCTCGCGCGCCGAGCGACAGTTGGTTCAGCGTGCAGATCCATCAGAGCATGGTGAACAATGTCCTGAACCAGTTGGCCGTCGGCGGGCGCCCTCTCAAACTGCGCGCGTTGCTCAGCGAAATTCACACCCGACTCGGGTTGCAAGGCCGAACGCCTCCCGCCGACCTGCCGGAAAACGTGTGGCTTTTGCTTGCTGACGAGGAGCCGTTGAAAATCAGTTGTTCGGCCGGTTCGGTGCGTTGCGTCGTTCGGCTGCAACAACTGAAACACGGCCGGCGGCGTTGGAAAAATCTCGTGGTGCGGGCGGAATACACGCCAGTGATCGAAGGCATGGTTCTCACCATGCGACGCGAGAAGCCGATCGAACTGACAGGCGACCGCCTCAGCTTCGGCGACCAGATCGCGCTGCGCGCCGTTTTTTCCAAAGTTTTTTCCAAACGACGGCCTCCGGTGCTGTCGCTCCCCAAGGCGTTGGGCGAAGACAAAACGCGGGGCTTGGAAATCACACAGTTCGTATTGCACCGCGGCTGGATAGGACTGGCCGTCGCGCCGCGGCGTGGTCCAACCGCCTCGCCGGCTGCGGAAGTCGAATTGGCCGCCGATCCCCAAAGATCGACCGCCTCCCGCCGGCAGAACGCAAACCAGCGTTGACTGCGATCACCCAAGCTTGACGGATACCGACTGGGTCGATTGTTAGGCCACTCTGGAACAGTCCCGATATAAGTTCCCGGTTGTCGCTCAAAAAAGCCCGGCATTTTCAAAATGCCGGGCGTTTAATTCGGTATGTAAATTCGGGACCGTTCCGATTGTCCGGGGCGTCTTGGCCGTCACGTCGGGCCTGCGTGCGGCACTGTGTTACCGCTCTTGTAACCACGAATGGACGCCCACATTCCAGTTTTGTCGGTCGCGACGGGCGCTATTCGAAGGCTTCTTCCAATTCGCTGTTCGCGACGTCTTCAAATAGAGGCTTGCTGTTTTCGTTGTTTTCCGTCGAACCTCGGCTGTAGCCCAAGTCGCGAATCACTTCCAGAATCTCACTACAGGTGGGAAACATGCGGCCGCTGCTGCGTTTGTAGTCGTCTAGGGCGTGCATGAATTCGACTTCGTCGTCGGTGTAGTCTCGCTCGCAAGTGGTGGGATCGATCTGCCGACGCCGCGGCGTTTTTCGTCGATCCACCGCGACTGCAACACTTTCCTCTCGACGATCCTTGCCCTTTTCGCCGCGACGATCCACCTTGACCACCGAGTCTGCTTTTTTGTTCTTCGTCACTTGCTACTCTCCGACGGGGGCGTGAACCAGGAAACGTTACTGCGGCCAACGAAAGTCTGTGAAAGTTTGATCGTCAGGGGGAGTAGGTAAAGTTGAACGCCTGCGAAAACTGGGAGGACAGGGGGAAAGCAGCGGTTTGACGGGGTATTTCGGTTTGGGCGATTTTACCTGCTGCGACGCGCAAGTTTGACCTTGTTTGAAACCTCCGATTTCTGCACACTACCGCCGATATTTTCAAAGGCCGCCCAGTTTGAGGCTTTTTGCTCCTGAAATGAACCGCTCCATGCGAATCAGAACCAACCGAAAATGCGGCGTTTGCGCGTTGATGTTGGTGGTGGCGCTGGCGATGACGCTCGTTGGGGCGGTGGGCTGCCGGTTGCCGTTTTCGAACGCCAACAACGTGGCCTCCGCGCCGATGTTGGAGAATCCGCTATTTATCGCCACGCCCGACCACGAGTTCCTTTGGAGCCAGGTGGTTGATACGCTCGACAACTACTTCCGCATTGGTCGGGAAGAACGCGTGCGACAGATTGGCGCGATTATGACCGAAGGACGCCTGGAAACGATTCCCACTGTTGGTTCCACCATTTTCGAGCCTTGGCGGTCCGATTCGAGCCCCGGCTACGAACGCCTACACGCAACATTGCAATCGATTCGCCGCCGGGCTTCGGTGCGCGTCACTCCGACCGAAGGCGGCTACCTGGTGGGGGTGGAAGTTCATAAGGAGTTGGAAGACCTCAACCGAGCGGAGAACGCCTCTGTTGGTCAGGCGACCTACCGACACGACGGAACCTTGGTGAATCCTAACGTGGGAGAGCCGGTGCGTCCGGGCGTGGTCAGCACCGACGGACCGCTCACCTTGGGCTGGATTCCGCTGGGTCGCGACCCCACGTTGGAGCAAAGAATCTTGGCGGAAATACTAGGTCGGATGACCGATCTTCAGCCGTCGCTTCCGCCCAACGCGCATTGACGCGCGGCGTGGGAAGGCGCGTTGTTGCGTCACGGCTGCTGCAGCCAGGCGTCGCGCAGGTCGCGAATGCGATGCAAATCGAGTTCGGGCGGCTGCTGTTCGAGAATTTTTTCCAGGTCGGCGATCGCGCCTTGGCGGCGGTCGGTTTCGTATCGAACGAACGCGCGCAAGCCCCGGTCGCGGAAGGCGTCGGGGTCGAGGGCGAGTTTCGCCTCCAAGTAACGGAGCACGGCTTCGTTGTCTTTTTTCCCTTGGGCCACCGCCAGAAGATTATTAAGCATTCGCAAGAGGATCGATTTTTTGTCGGCGTTTTTGAGCAACGTTTCTTTTTCATGCGCCAGACCAGCGCCGGCAATGATGTTATCTGCTTCGGCGTCAGACAACTCCTTCCCGCCGGCAAATATATCGAGCAACCGCGGCGGGCCTTCGCGAGGAATCCAACGGACGACAAAATGCCCCGGCAAACCGACGCCCTGCACATTCAAGTCGAGCCGCCGCGCCAGTTCGAGGTACATCACGGCCAGCGTGATGGGCAGTCCTTCGCGGTCGTCGATCACGCGGTCAAGGTAGCTATTGGCTCGGTGGTAGTAGGAAAACCGGTTGCCGTGGTAACCATTTTGCACAAACAGGTAGTTGTTCAAAGCGGCGATTTTTGCCGCATCGTCGGCGGCCGGCGGCAGTTTTTCGACCGCTTCGCCGCTCATGCGGTCTAACTCTTCGAGATAGCTCTCGATGTCCAGATCTTCTTCATCCAGGGCCGCCACCAGCAGCGCCGCTCGGGCTAGGTCGACTTTTTTCTCCTCTTGCTGGAACAGCGCCGCGAGTTGTTTGGCGACGAACTTCGCCCGCACTTCGTTGGCGATGCGGCGAAAGGCCGCTGCTTGTTTTTCGAGTTCCTTCGCTCGCCGGCGCAAAGCGTCGACGCCCGCGGCGGCATCGTCGACCAGCGGCGTTAAAGAGTCGGATACCAGTTCCGCGATCGGCGGCAAGGCGTCAATAACGCCGCCCAGAGCCGTCTGTTTTTCCGCCGAAGGTTGCGACAGCGCCACGGTTTTCGCCAACTGAAAGCGTTTGAACGCCGCTTCGGTCTGACGAAACTTCGCCAGCCCCACTTGCCCGCCCGACAAACCGCGGTCGGTGCTGGTGAAGGTCAACCGGTCGTTCACATAACACAGGATGCGGTCTTTTTCGATTCTCACCTTCAAGTGGTTCCAATCGTTAGGACGATAATGCGACGCCGGCGCGTTTTCCAGAATATTCCAGGTGAGCACATTGGGGCCATCGAAACGCACCAATCGCAGGTTGCCGTTCGAGGGATAAAAGCCGAAATGACGATCGCCGCCATCGGCGTGAAACACCAGTCCGGCGGCGCCGGCTTCGTCGTCCAACCGCACGAACACACCCACTTCGTAAGGGATTTCGGGCGGCGTTTCATGCCACAAACAAAGCGAACGGCCGCCAAAACCCTGGCCCGCGTTGGTGACGTTGAGTTGCCCGCCGCGCCGCCGCCAATCGGCCCCAAACATCGGCCGCCAACGTTTGGGATCGAGCTTGCCGATGGTCAGCCAATTGGCCATGCTGATCGGGTTGGGTTGCTCCACGAGTTTTTTCAGCGTGTTGATTTCGATCGCGAAACCGAGGTTGTCGGACACCGCGCTTTTGCGCGTCACGACGCCCAACACGCGGCCTTGCATATCGAGCACGGGGCCGCCGCTGTTGCCCGGCTCCACGGGAATGGCGAGTTGCAGCATTTTCAGTCCGTCGAAGACGCGGCGTCCTGAAACCACGCCGCTAACCACGCTGTGTTTCAAGCCGTGCGGGTTGCCGATCACGATCACCGCCGCACCGGGATTCACTAAATCGGAATCGGCCAACTCCAAGGGCGGCAACTTTTCGGCCACGCGAATCAAAGCCAAATCGAGATTACGGTCCGAGGCGTAGACTTCGGTGGCGGCCACGGTTCGGCCATCGGCGAATTGAACTTCAATGGCGCGGCCGCTGCCAATCACATGCTGGTTCGTGGCGATCAGGCCGTCTTGGCTAATGCAAAAACCGGCGCCCACATGTTGGCCTTCGCCCTTGCGCCCGGTGACCGTCACCACGACCACGGAATCTCGCACGCGGCGCGCCAACTCCTCAACACTCGCGGCCACCGCCGGCTTTATTGTTGCCGCCGGCTTTACATTTTCCGCCGGCTTTGCTTCTTCATCGGCCTGGCTCAAACGCATGAGCAGCAACGGCAGCACGAAACACCCAACCAGAAGAGGAAAAAGGAATCGTCGCATGGATTGCCCGCCGATGAAAGGAATGGCCTATGGAAGGACTGGACGCCGCGTGGTCGGAAACGACGACCGCTCCATTATAGCAATCCAACAGGCGTCTTGCCCGCGAAGGCGGTGGCAACAATCCGCCGCGGCGCCTGCCTTGTCGCTACAAGCGAAGATCACCTAGAATGCGGCAACCGTTCGTCGCATAGTATCGCAACCCAACAATCGCACCGAGGAAAGCACGCTTCATGGCCAAGACCGCCATCAAACCGACCCGGCAGGAGAATTACCCGGAGTGGTACCAGCAGGTGATCAAAGCCGCCGACATGGCCGAAAGTTCGCCTGTGCGAGGGTGCATGGTGATCAAACCGTGGGGCTACACGATTTGGGAAAACATGCAGCACGGGCTGGATGTCATGTTCAAGGAAACCGGCCACGAAAACGCCTATTTCCCGCTGTTCATTCCCATGAGCTTCCTGGAAAAAGAGGCGGAGCATGTGGAGGGGTTCGCCAAGGAATGCGCTGTTGTAACGCACCATCGGTTGGAGCCGGGGCCCGATGGCGGTTTGGTTCCGGCGGGCGAATTGGAAGAGCCGCTCATCGTGCGGCCGACCAGTGAAACCATTATCGGCGCCATGTACGCCAAGTGGGTGCAGTCGTATCGCGACCTGCCGATTCTGATCAACCAATGGGCGAATGTCGTGCGTTGGGAATTGCGTACGCGGCTCTTCCTCCGCACCACCGAATTTCTCTGGCAAGAGGGGCACACCGCCCACGCCACCGAAGCCGAAGCCCGCGAAGAGACCGAGAGAATGCTGGCCGTTTACGCCGACTTCGCCGAAAACCAAATGGCCATGCCCGTGATTTGCGGCGAGAAAACCGCTGAAGAGCGTTTTCCCGGCGCCGTTTCCACGTACAGCATCGAGGCCATGATGCAAGATCGCAAAGCCTTGCAGGCCGGCACGTCGCACTTCCTTGGTCAGAACTTCGCCCGCGCCCAAGAAATCAAATTCCAAGACCAACACGGCGTCGAACAGTTCGCCTGGACCACCTCATGGGGCGTTTCCACGAGGTTGGTCGGCGCGCTGATCATGACCCACGCCGACGACGACGGCCTCGTTTTGCCGCCGCGTTTGGCGCCGCGCCACGTAGTAATCTTGCCGGTCATTCGCAAGGACGAAGATCGCACCGCCGTGATGGAATACGTGGAAAAACTTGCCGCCGAGTTGAAGGGCGTCTACTACGGCGACGGAAAAGTGCAGGTCAAAATCGACGACCGCGATTTGCGCGGCGGCGAAAAACGCTGGCAGCATGTCAAACGCGGCGTGCCGCTGATTGTGGAAGTCGGGCCTCGCGATATCGCCGAAGGCAATGTGTTTGTGGGGCGGCGCGATACCGGCGAGAAAGGCCCCCTCGCCCGCGATGAGTTCGTGGCCACGGTCGCCCAAAGGCTGGACGCTATTCAGTCCAACTTGTTCCAGCGTGCGCTCAAATTGCGGGAAGACAACACGCGCCGTATCGATTCACTCGATGAATTCCGCCAATTCTTCACGGCGAAGAATCCTCAAAAGCCGGAAATTCACGGCGGTTTCGCACTCAGCCATTGGGCCGAGAGCCCCGAAGCAACCAAGATTCTCAAAAAGCTAAAAGTCACGGTTCGCTGCTTGCCGCTCAAAGCCGACGACGAACCAGGCGTTTGCATTTTCAGCGGCCAGCCCAGCCGGCAACGCGTCGTGCTGGCCAAGGCGTATTAGCTGGAGTGTGGCGTATTAGCTGGAGTGTGGCGTATTAGCTGGAGTGTGCGTTTCATCGCAAGCAGCCAACCGCTGCAAGACGGGGCGTCGGAGTGAGATGGTTGCCGGCGCGTTGTTGGGAACAGCAGAAATTAGTCGATGCGCCGTTGCGTTGGCCTCGATAGGCTGCCTCTGGCAGGAGGGCTCATATTGGCAGTATTCTGACTCGCGATTTTGATTCATCAACCACTACGAGAGCACCATCGGCTAAATCCGATTCGTGCTGTTGCAGTGCCGCAGCCACAATGGAAGACATGTGATCAGGCAGGATATTCTGGCCTCGAATTTGGATAACGCTTGGCCCCGAATCATGCGTCAAGGCCAACATTGTGCCGAAGTCCAGGTCGTGGGTGAACACCACGTAGCCCTTGGAACGCGCCCAGTCCATGATTTGACGGTCTGTTGCTTTCGGATCACCTGTTGTGGACCAATGAACAGAAGCCCAGCCCTTCGAGGACAATTCATCAACCCAATCGGGCGACAGGTTCATGTCGAGCAGAATCTTGATGCTCATACGGTGGCCAGCGGTACGTCGCGTTCTTCCATTCGCCAGGCTGCGTAGGCCAAGCATTGACTGATATCTTCGGCTTCGAGGTACGGATACGCTTCAAGTATTTCATCACGGGATCGGCCCGCGGCAAGCAGTCCAAGTATCGTGGCGACGGTTACGCGCTGGCCGCGAATACAGGGCTTCCCGCCCATGACAGCCGGGTCAAAACTGATACGATCAATCTGCGTCATTTGTGGGGCCTGCTGTTGTTGTCCAACTTCTGGTTCTCGCAATCGAATGCGTTAAGAATAACCGGTTTCGCGAGGATGTCCAACTTTTGCCAGAGCGCGAGTCGCGGCGAATGTCAGGGATCCGGGACCTCATCATCAATTATGAAGTCGAACTCCCGTAGCGGAAAAGATTCTTCCTACGGGAAGGCCAGTCCTCCTTCGTAGTAGATGTCGCTGTCGGCGGCCCCCAGAAAACAGCCTTTTTCTTATGCCGGCCGCAACCGTCGGGCTAGAAGGTTGGATTGCTCGTCGACTTCAACAAGCCAAATTGAAGGATGGCGTCAAACGTATTGTTCTCCCAATCCCACTCCCTTCGCTTCGAGCCCTTGGCTAATCTGGCCAGTTGCACACAAATCCCCGTAACGGCAAATTATTTTGCGGCATCGGTCGTTCCAAAAGGATTCGCCGCTGGTTGAAATAGAGTAAACTTCAGGATGCCCCCGCCATTCTATTCCATCGTCGAATACGTGTTGTTATCTCGCATCATGAGGAAAGAAGATGACCGAAATCGAAACCGAGCAAACCGATCAAGAACCGAAACAGGCGTCGCGAACCTGGCGGCCATTGAATGCGCGGCAACGGCGCGTCGTGGGTGTGTTGGTGGAAAAAGCCAAGACCACGCCAGACGGTTATCCCATGACGCTCAAGGCTCTGACCACCGGTTGCAATCAAAAAAGCAATCGCTCCCCGCAGATGGAGCTAACCATCGCGGAAGTCGACGATACGCTCGATGAACTTCGAGAAATGGGCGCCGTGGCCGAAGTGCAGGGCGATGGCCGCGTGCCGAAGTACCGGCATTATATGTACGACTGGATGGGCGTCGACAAACAAGAAATTGCCGTCGTGACCGAGCTGCTGTTGCGCGGCGAGCAAACGCTGGGCGAGCTTCGCGGCCGCGCGTCGCGTATGGAATCCATCGCGGGATTGTCGGAATTAAAACCGCTGCTTCAATCGCTGCAAGAAAAAGGGCTGTTATTGGAATTGACGCCCGCCGGACGAGGACAAATCGTCACGCACGGTCTGTACCCCGAGCGAGAGCGGCAAGCCTTGTTCGACCTGATCCAACGCCGCCAAGCCGCAGACCAACTGAGCGACCGTTCTCCAGCGACGTCGCCAACGATTGCCGCCACCGGCGGCGCCGCCGCGTCTAGTGCGTTCGCGGAGTTGCAAAACGAAGTGGCGCAGCTCCGCACCGAGGTGACGGAACTCCGCGAAGCGTTGCAGAAAATCCAGGAGTCAGGAGCGTTATGATTGGGCGATAACGCGAGCGGCAGATGAAAATTTACCTAAATACAAGCACGAAGCGCAAGCGAGTGAATCAGCAAACGGTCATTCCCGCGTAGGCGGGAACCCGAAAAAACACCGACTCCCGTTGCGTGCGGGTAAATTTTTATCTGCCGCTCGCCTAACGCCCGTTTTCCCGAATTATTGTTTTCACGCAGTTCGACGGCAAACGTCCTTTTTCCCAAACGAGAAGCACATGACCAAGACCTCGGATTTTCGCCGGGCGCTTTTGGGGTCCTTTATTCTTGCCTGCGCAATCTGCTGCGGCGGCGTCCACGACTTGCATGCCGCAGACCCCGCGCCACAGCGCGTGGCGTTTAATCGCGATGTGCGGCCGATCTTATCGAGCACCTGTTTTGAATGCCACGGACCCGACGCCCGGCATCGCGAAGCCGATTTACGTTTGGACCAATTTGAATACGCCACCGCCGACCTAGGCGATGGCCGGCAGGCGATTGTTCCCGGCAACCTGGAGCAAAGCGAACTTTGGCAACGCATCATTTCCCATGACGCCGACCTGCAAATGCCGCCGCCCGAAAGCCGCAAAACGCTCACGCCAAAACAACGCGACACCCTCCGCCGTTGGATCGAACAAGGCGCCAAGTGGCAGGGGCATTGGTCGTACCTCGCGCCTAAAAGGCCAGCTTCGCCTGATGTGCAAAAGGCAAAGTGGCCGCGCAATCCTATCGATCATTTCGTGCTGGAGAGGCTCCGGGAGGAAGGTCTTGAGGTCTCTGCCGAAGCGCCCGCCGAAACGCTCATTCGGCGCCTCAGCCTCGACCTGACCGGCTTGCCGCCAACGCCCCAGGAGATTGACGCCTTTCTGGCGGACAACAGCAACCGGGCGTATGAAAATGTTGTCGACCGCCTATTGGCTTCGCGGCGGTTCGGCGAACGCATGACGGCGCCTTGGCTCGACGCGGCCCGCTTCGCCGACACCAACGGCTACCAATCAGACGACAACCGCGAAATGTGGCGCTGGCGCGACGGCGTGATTGCCGCCTTCAATCAAAACAAGCCGTTCGACCAATTCACCCGCGAACAACTCGCCGGCGACCTTCTCCCCCACGCCACGCTGGAGCAGCGAATCGCCTCCGGCTTCAACAGAAACCATCGCACCAACGCCGAAGGCGGCAGCATTCCCGAGGAGTTTCTCGTCGAGTACGTGGTGGACCGCGTCAACACCACCTCGACCGTCTGGCTGGGTCTGACCATGGGCTGCGTGCGTTGCCACGACCATAAATTCGATCCCTTCACGCAACGCGACTACTACAGTTTGTTCGCCTACTTCTACAACATTCCCGAACCGGGCCGGGCCAGAAAACACAGCAACTCGCCGCCGGTCATCAAAGCGCCCACGCCGCCGCAACAAAAGCAGTTGCAGGCGTTCGATGTGCAAATCGCGCGAGCGGAAAAACACTTCGCCGCCGTGCAGCCGGAACTTCGCCGGAGCCAATGGTTGTGGGAGCGGAAGCAGGCCGCCGAACCCACCGTTGAAGATGCGAGCCGCATTTGGGCGCCCGCCCACCAACGCACCGCCGCACTGCATTTTCAAGAGGGCGCCCCGCCGGAAGGCGCCTTCAAAAATGGCCCGCCTGAATTCGCTGAAGGAGTTTTTTCCTCCGCGCTGCGGCTCGACGACAAATGTTTTTTCGAGGCGGGGTCTATCGAAAAACACGATGCCGACAAAGAAGAAGCCGCTCAGGGCGGTGTCAAGAAAGACGCCGTTAAAGAAGACATCGTTAAAGGCAATGTCGTTAAAGGCAATGTCGGCAAGTTCGATATGTTCGACCGTTTCACCTTGAGCTTTTGGATCAAACCCGCGCGCACCGATGCGGGCGTCGTGGTCTCGCGCATGACGGAGGAAGTTCGCACCAGTTTCGGCTACAGCTTGTCGCTCCAGCAAGGCAAGTTGGGCTTCAACCTGATTAAACGTTGGTTGGACGACGGCGTTCGCGTGGAAACGGAAGAGCAAATCCCCGCCAACCGTTGGACGCACATCGCGGCCAGCTACGATGGTTCGCGTCTGGCGGCGGGCATTCAAATGCACATCAACGGCCGTCCAAGCAAAATCAAGGTGCTGCTCGACGAATTGAGCCAAGATTTTGTCGTGAATGATCCCTTTCGCCTAGGCAGCGGCGGACCGGGCGGCCGGTACAACGGCCTCTTGAGCGATATCAACCTTTACGCCCGCGTACTATCCGAGCAAGAAATATCGCTGCTGGCGGTACACAAAACAGTTCGCGAGATTGTCGCAACGCCGGCCAAAAAGCGGAGCGAAGCGGAGTCGGCCAAGCTCCGGCAATATTATTTGGAAACGCAGGCCGAACAGTCGGTCCAGGCGTTGAGAAAACAACTTCTCGCAGCGCGCCGGCGGCGTCGTATTTTCAACGAGACGATTCCCACCGTGATGGTCATGCACGAAATGGCCGCGCCGCGGCAGTCGCGCATTCTGGTGCGCGGCGAATACGATAACCTGGGTGAGAAAGTCGAGGCGGCCGTTCCAGAAATCCTGCCTCCGCTGCCCAACGGCGCGCCGAATAATCGACTGGGTTTGGCCGAGTGGCTGGTCAGCCGCTCCAACCCGCTAACAGCGCGTGTGACGGTGAACCGTTTTTGGCAGATGTTCTGGGGCGTGGGCTTGGTCAAAACGGTGGACGATTTCGGCTCGCAGGGCGAATGGCCCAGTCATCCCGAATTGCTCGATTGGCTGGCCGTGGAATTCATGGACTCCGGCTGGGATGTCAAACACATCATCAAAACAATGGTCATGAGCGCCGCCTACCGGCAGTCGGCGAATGTGACGCCTGAATTAATAAAGCGAGACGCCGAGAACCGGCTGCTTGCGCGGGGGCCGCGTTTTCGCTTGTCGGCCGAAGCGATACGCGATCAAGCCCTGGCGGTGAGCGGTTTGTTGGTGGAGAAAATCGGCGGACCTTCCGTAAAACCTCGCCAACCAGCGGGGCTCTGGAAAGATCTTTCCGGGCAAGAGTACCACGCCGACAAAGGCGATGGCCTGCACCGCCGCAGCTTGTACACTTTCTGGAAACGCACCGTTTCGCCGCCCACCATGCTTCTGTTCGACGCCCCTTCGCGGGAGTTCTGCGTGGTGCGGCGTTCCCGCACCAACACGCCTCTGCAAGCGTTGGCCTTGCTGAACGAAGCCACGTTTGTCGAAGCCTCGCTCGGCTTGGCCCGCCGTATGCTGGCCGAAGGCGGCCACACTCGCGCCGCCAAGCTGGCCTTCGGTTTCCGTTTGGCCACGGCGCGCTGGCCCGATCAAAACGAAGCCCAAGTGTTGTTGCGCGTGCTGGAGCAACAGACCCAGATTTTCAAGAAGCACCCAAATCAAGCCGCCAAGTTGGTTGCCGGTGAATCGAAGGCCGGCGAATCGAAGGTGGGCGATCTTACCGAACTAGCGGCATACGCCACGCTGGCCAATCTCATTTTGAATCTTGATGAAACGATCACCAAGGAGTGATGCGCCGTGCAACAACAATCATTCTTAACCGCGCCTGCCGCCAGCCGTCGCCATTTTCTCGCCACGGCCAGCGGCAGCCTTGGCGCCATGGCGCTAGGCGGCTTGTTGGAGAAAGACGCTCGCGCCGCGGTTGCGGAACAACGCACCGGCGGCTTGCCCGGCCTGCCCCATTTTCCGCCCACGGCGAAACGCGTGATTTATCTGTTCCAATCGGGCGGCCCCGCCCAGCACGACCTCTACGACTACAAACCGAATCTGGAAAAACTACGCGGTGAAGACTTGCCTGCATCGGTCCGACAGGGCCAACGGTTGACCGTCATGACCTCTCGGCAGACGAGTTTCCCAATCGCTCCCACGAAGTTCAAGTTTTCGCAACATGGCCAAGGCGGCGCCTGGCTCAGCGAACTTCTGCCACACACCGCCGGCATGGCCGACGATATCTGCTTCATTCGATCCATGCATACTGAAGCCATCAACCACGACCCCGCCATCACGCTCATTCTTACCGGTCGGCAATTGGCGGGGAGGCCGAGTATCGGCGCCTGGATGTCGTACGGTTTGGGCAGCGTCAATGAGGAATTGCCGGCGTTCGTCGTGATGGTTTCCGGCAGCGGCGGCCAGCCTCTTTATGACCGGCTCTGGGGCAGCGGTTTCCTGGCGGCGAAACATCAGGGCGTGCGTTTCCGCTCCAGCGGCGACCCCGTGCTCTACCTTTCCAATCCGCCCGGCGTCGGCCCAGAAGCTCGTCGCGGCATGCTCGACGGCCTCGCCCAACTCAACCGGCACAAACTCGCCCAAACCGGCGCCCCGGAAATTGCCGCCCGAATCGCGCAGTACGAAATGGCCTTCCGCATGCAAACCTCCGTGCCGGAACTGATCGATGTTTCCAACGAACCCGAACACGTGCTGAAAATGTACGGACCCGACGTCCAACAGCCGGGAACCTACGCCGCCAATTGCCTGCTCGCTCGTCGGTTGGCGGAACGCGATGTCCGCTTTATTCAACTGTTTCATCGCGGTTGGGACCAGCACGGCCGTCTTCCAAAAGACCTTTCCAAGCAGTGCCAAACGACGGATCAAGCCACGGCGGCGTTATTGGCTGACCTCAAACAGCGCGGCTTGCTCAAAGACACGCTCGTTGTGTGGGGCGGCGAATTCGGCCGCACGGTTTATTGCCAGGGCAAACTCACCCGCGAAGATTACGGCCGCGACCACCATCCTCGCTGCTTCACGATTTGGCTGGCGGGCGGCGGCATTGGCGGCGGCAAAACGTACGGCGAAACCGACGACTTCAGCTACAACATCGTCAAGGACCCCGTCCATTTCCGCGACCTCAACGCCACGATTCTGCACTGCCTCGGCATCGACCATGCGCGGCTCTCGGTGCGCATTCAGGGCCTGAACCAACGGCTCACCGGCGTGGAGGAAGCCCGCGTGCTCAAACCGATTCTGGGTTGAGTACGGCGTCGCTCCCGGCGCGCAGCGTCTTGCTGTCGCCCGGAAAACCAGTGACCGACCTACGGAAAAAACGCCGCTTGCCCTGTTTTACGATTCTGCGGGAAATGGTTTAACCACGGAGGCCACAGAGCACACAGAGGTTGAATCGTTGAACGCTGTTTTCAATTCGTGAAGGCTTTGCCTCCTTTTCTCTGTGGTCTCGGTGTGCTCTGTGGTAATTCTTCTTTTTCCTTGGGTAGCCTTTTGAGGAAGGTGGAGTTGTTGTTTTGTTGGGTGCGAAGGACTTCAAGCCTAGCTCACGACTTCTTTTTTGAACCTACCGGCTGAGGTGGCGCCGCTTTCACGGACAGGCGAGTCTCTTAAACTGGAGATCCAGCAAGGAGGCTCAAAATGCCACGAAAGAAGGCGAAAGCCAAACGAGAGACGCGTCGTACGTTTACGCCAGAGTTCAGACAAGAAGCGGT
>JAJRWU010000063.1 GCA_024276655.1 Planctomycetota bacterium | reverse complement strand
TCGACAGGGGATTCTTACTCTCACGCCACAACGGTCAACCCGCAGACTGTTGCTAGCAACGAGCCAAACTCAACCACCACAACCACTTCGCTCAATAGACAACTCCAAAGCCATCGCCTAAAACTTGGGTAATGACAAGGTGTTGAACGGTCCGGATAAAGTCTGGCTCGACCCCAAGCTGGGCTACGCCGTACGCAAACGCGAAACACTTTATTCGCCGGGCGTACCGGCTGAAATCAGGCGTTGCATGGACT
Source organism: Planctomycetota bacterium (assembly GCA_024276655.1). GTDB lineage: Bacteria > Planctomycetota > Planctomycetia > Pirellulales > Pirellulaceae > SZUA-33. Next base: position 7,230 of record JAJRWU010000063.1, on the reverse strand, counting down.
TCGAAGAAGGCCCTCCGGGCTTCTGGCTGCCCAGGACGATTTGGTGGGAGCGGTGCGGTCCTCCCAAGGCGCCGGCGCCGTATGCGGGCAAGCCGTTGGCCCGCTACGTTTATACGGTGAGTTCTCTCACCGTCAACGATGTGCCGGATGCTCTTTTTGAATTGAAAATCGAACCGGGTTGGCAAGTGGTGGATACAAGCCGCTTGCCTCCAATAGATGGCGTCGCGCAGCCGATTCACTATACGATGCCCGCCGACGAGAGTGACGTTGAGGAGGTAATCGCGACCGCCATCGACGTGCTCGACCAGGAAAATGCCAAGCAACGCGGCGCTCGCGTTTTCAGATGGGCGCTCGTCGGGACACCTGTCTTACTGATCGGACTTCTTGTGGTCTCACTCGTTTGGCGAAAATGGAGTGCGAGTCGAACGAATGATCATGGTTAGGTTCACATCCAACGCGCGCCGTGGGCGTTTTTGTGATTCTGGTAATATCCGCCGCAACCCTGCTGGCGGACGACGAAGCCCCGCCGCCACACCTAGCTGCGGTGTACTCGCTCGCGGAGATTCGCGCCGGCGTCGCTTCATCAAGAGAACGGCTGCGGAGCCTCATGGCCGAGTTTAACACGACCGGTCGCGCCACCGAGCCAGGAGCGCGCCAATCCGATTCCGTGCGGAATGTTGTCGCGGCGCGGGGGATCAAACGCTATCACGAGAGCGCTCACTTCACTGCTAATATTCCCTGGGAGCTTGACCCCAACCGCCATCAGGTCTATTTCACGGGCAAGACGCTGGACGTGTTTTACCCAGTCAGCCGCTACTACGAAACATCTGAAAAGAACGCCACCCTCAACTATTCATGGAAGGTCCGGCGGGAATTCTGGTGGGAGTGTCTGGCTTGGTGGCCTCCAGACGACGACACGAGGCCCTTTAAGAAAATACCGTTGTTTTTGCTCCATGAAGTATTGGCCCAGGAGGGGGCCAAAGTTCGGCCGCGGCAGGAGCAAGTCGATGGCGCGTGGTGTCATGTTGTTGAAGTGCCGGACTTGGACCAAATTTGGCTCGATCCGCAGATCGAATTCGCGATGCGGTTGCGCAAATGGTCGGGCGGCGAACCGGGAACCTACCGTGTTTGGTACGAGTTTTCCGATTATCAAGAGGCAGCGCCCCGCATTTGGCTTCCTTGGACGATCCACCGCGTCGTCCACGCCCCGCTCAAATCAAACGGCGGCAAACAACCGATACTGCTCGATACCGACGCCAAGGTAGTCCGTGTGCAGGTCAACGATTTGCCCGAGAGTTTGTTCCAATTCACACCCCCACCGGGAACGCTGGTTCAAAATCGCGACACGGGAGACGTCATCCAGACTCCAGGCGGGCTGGCGTTCCTAGACGAAGTTATTGAGTACGCAGCGAAGATCGTCGCTTTTCACGAAGCCAATGCCGACAGGGCGCCCGTGAATAGTGGGTCGGCGGTGGGCTACTGCTTTGTAGGGCTGATTTTGGTGTTGACCGCGTTGAACTTGCATCAGGTGCGCAAGATGGTTATGCGATAGTCCACGATTGACGAACACCGGGCGAGCCAAGGCAACATTGGTAAATACCCCTATTTCGCCGAAGCGGTTACTGAGTGGCCGGCTCGGCGATGGCTGGGAATCGCCCAGTTACTACTTTCTTCGGGAATTCTCTAGAAATTCATTTCGGCATTTGTTACAATTCGACAACGATCTGAATGCCCTACAAGCAAAGGGGAGGACAGTCAAATGCGTCGTCGCGGTTTCACACTTGTCGAATTGCTTGTGGTGATCGGGATCATCGGGATTCTAGTTGCCATGCTGCTGCCGGCGGTTCAGATGGCGCGTGAGGCGGCGCGGCGGATGAGTTGCGGCAATAACCTCAAGCAAATGGGGCTCGCGGTTCACAACTACCACGATTCTTTTCGTAAGCTGCCGGTTAGCATTGGGCCCTTCGCTCAAGGCCCGAGGTGGTCGCGTCAACGCAACGGAAAGGGGTGGATCCTGAGTATCTTGCCACAGCTTGAACAACAGCCGCTGTATGATCAGTTTTCACCGTGCCTCAATGGCGATTTCTTTTCTGGCAGCGGCCTGATGAGCGCCCAGTGCCGCGATGCAATGAAAACTCAGCTACCGGTTCTGCAGTGCCCGTCGGACGGCTCCGTTGAAAGACTTTCGACCACGCAATTCGAATGGGAGACGTTCGAGGTAGCTCTCACAAGTTACAAAGGCGTGCTTGGCGATCATCGTATCGGCGGCGCTAGGAGTTTCCATCCCGGCACCATGCCAGACTGCCACGAGAACGGCGGTTGCAACGGGCTGTTTTTTCGTGTCAGTTACCAAGAACCTCAAGCATTTAATCGCATTACCGATGGGACCAGTAATACGTTTTTGATCGGTGAGGACATCCCTTTGCATAACGACCACTCGGCAGCTTACTTTGCGAACGGCGACTTCTGTAGCTGCCACGGTTATTTGAATTACATGCCAAAGCCGCCAACGCCGCGTGCTTGGTGGAACGTAATGACATTTCGTAGCCGTCATCCTGGCGGCGGGCAATTCTGCCTTGCCGACGGCTCCGTTCGTTTCGTCGCCGAGACCGTTGAGTATAAGGTCTATCGCGGTCTATGCACAAAAAACCTTGGCGAAGTGGTTTCGCTACCGTAAGTAGTCTAGCGTGCAAGGCGACTGCCGAATGTATTGGAGGCGCTAGCGGTGGTGAGCGACGGTTGCATGGGGATACTCTGGCTAGGAGTGAACGCCTTGCTGGGGGTGTCGTCCTATCGCCTGGGGACATTCGCATTTCGAGACGACGGCGCCTCCGTTCGGTTAATGGGGGCGATCACCGTCTTTCTGTTTGTCATTTTGTTCTCGACGATTCTTCTTGGAGCAATGGGAATACTGAACTATTCCTTGCTGCTGGGGCTCGTTGCCTGCATTGCTGCAATAACGCTCGTTGCGGTCGCCCCAGACAAAACGCATTCAAAAATGAAGCGGGCGGCTTCTGTAACAACGACGGCGCCAAAACGACGGCGCCCCGTAATGTATGCGTTGTGGAGCGTTCTTGCGGCGTTCGGTGTATCGCACGCGGTGATGAGCGGATTGCTACAATTTCCCACCGATTTTGATTCACTAATGTACCATCTGCCAATTATTGATCAATGGTTGCAGGCGGAAAGTCTATACGCGCTGAATTCGTCGTACTGGTGGACTCCAGGAACGAGCGAGGTGATCGGGATGTGGATGGTCTTGCCGTTTTCGGGAGATTTCCTAGCGGCGCTAAACAACATCCCGTTCGTTGCATTGTGGGTAGTCAGTAGCTACTGCTTTTCGAGGGAGATGCGCCTGCCTTCCGCGTGGGCGAATCTTGCCGCCCTTGGGTCGGTGCTAGTGTACAGTACATTTGACGAACTGAACGACGGAAAGAACGATCTCGCGATTGTTGCTCTTTTTTTGACCGGCGCCACATTCGGCTTGCGTTTCTTGAATAACTCTCGCAACGCCGACCTGTGCTTCTTCGCGCTCGTGCTCGGCGGACTTTGTGGCGTGAAATACAATGCGATTGGCTACACTGCCTTACTTGTTGCCGCCGTGATGGGAATCTGCGTATTGGAGCGGCAAATTGGAACGGCTTTCAAGGTGTTTTTGGTTTCCGCACTTGGGGTCTTGGCTCTTGGCGGGTATTGGTACATCCGCAATTGGGTTATCGGTCGAAGTCCAATTTACCCGATGGGCTTGGGGCACGATATCGCGACCGCATACCCCGATGTTTGGAAGACCACGCTTGCGGGAAATGGCGATCCTCGCGTGGGGTCTTTAGCCCTCGGCGCCTTATGGAAAATGACCGGGCCTGTTCATTTGGTGGCGGTTGTTCTCTCGCCGTTTCTGCTGACTTACTTTCTCGTTCGAGCATTTGTGTTCGGTAACGTGAGGGGCAATCGCGCCAACGATTCACACGCGCATGTTTTTATGGCCATGCTCCTACTTGGTTCCGGCACTCTCTTGCTGATAACACCTTTCTGTGTTGAAGACCAACCAGGGTCGCTCAATCATTTGAAATGGGCCTATACGCCAGTTCGTTACGGCCTGTGCTTTTTGTCGATCGCGGTCCTCGCCATGGTGAAGTTCCTGTTTGACGTTTGGCGCTCCAGAGCCCAGCGGTGGGAGCGATTGGTTCGAAGTGCTTCTGCTTTTTCTGCAATGCGATGCGTCACGCAATGGCTTGGTTGCCGAAAAACCGATTTGGCGCCAATTATGGGGCTTCTTGGGTTGATTACGTGGCAGTTTATTCTGCGGCTTCGCTACAGTTGGGGCGATTTCAATTTTGTCGACACTGGCCTTTTGTCGCTAAATTTGTTAACGGCCGGAATGGTGCTCCAACTCCTTGTGAAGAGATTTTCAATGAAGGCGAGAGTAGGGGTTGCCATGACATTTTGTGTTCTTCTAGTGTTTGGAATTACTCTTCTCTCAGCCCGATGGCACGACGGGTTTGGCCCCCATTACGACAAGCATTTTGGGGTTACGGTTTTCAGCCAGGCGTCCAATGAAAAAGCAGTTTGGAAAGATCGGGTAGGCGTTCTGGATCTGCGAGTTTATCCGTTTTTTGGTTCCCGACGGCAGACGGAAGTTGCCCGCGCCCGAGTCGTCGAATCATCGGAGGATCTGACGGAATATATCCAGAAACATGACCTGCAATTCGTCGCTACGCACGCCCATGAAAAACGGAAATATTTTCTATATTCCAACAATTATAACTGGCTCAAAAGCGATCCCATGCGATATAGTATGGTTTACGCGCGAGGCGCGTATGCGGTATTCGCGGTGCGGGACTCGGCGTCCCCGTCGAAGGCGCTCACGCCAGAGTGAGCAGGACGCAGTCAGAATAAATAGTCGTGTCAAGGAGCTGGTGCGATGGCCGTAACTAGAAGTGATGATCGAGTTGAGTTAGCGGCGTCCGAAGTGAATCACGAACCTTTCGCTCCGGAAGTATCGGTAGTTATGCCATGCCTTAATGAAGTATTGACTGTGGAGTCATGTGTCTTAATGGCCATGAACTCCATGATAGACAATGGAATTAGTGGTGAGGTTGTTATCGCTGACAACGGCAGTAGCGATGGTTCGCAGCAACTTGCCGAGCAAGCGGGCGCTCGCGTCGTAAGGATTGACCGAAAAGGATATGGCAGCGCGTTACTTGGCGGTATTGCTTCGGCTCGCGGCAAGTACGTGATCATGGGAGACGCCGACGAAAGCTATGACTTCTCCCATATTCCACGATTTGTAAAAAAACTACGTGAAGGCCATGAACTTGTCATGGGGAATCGCTTTCGCGGCGGTATCATGCCGGGCGCGATGCCGCCATTGCATCGATACCTCGGCAACCCCGTTCTTTCCGGAATTGGCCGCCTCCTGTTTCGAAGCCAATCCGGCGACTTTCATTGCGGACTTCGCGGCTTTAGCAAGCGAGCCATTGACTCGCTTGGACTGAAGGCTCCTGGCATGGAATTCGCGAGCGAGATGGTTGTGAAGGCCACCATTCAAGGCCTCAAAATTTGTGAAGTTCCGACGACTCTCTCGCCAGACGGGCGCGACCGGCCGCCGCATCTACGGAGTTGGCGAGACGGCTGGCGCCACCTCCGTTTCATGCTCTTGTTCAGCCCGAAATGGTTATTCTTATACCCCGGCCTCCTGTTGGTGCTGGTGGGCGCCTTGGCAATGGCTTGGTTGCTTCCCAACTCACGAACGATCGGCGGAGTCACCTTCGATGTCCACTCGCTGCTTTACGCTGCTGCGGCAATCTTGGTCGGATTTCAAGCCGTTCTGTTTTCGGTGCTGGGCAAGGTCTTTGCCATGAATACAGGACTGATGCCGTATACGCGGTTTTGGAAACATCTGTTCGAATGGGTGAATCTCGAAACGGGCTTACTCGTTGGCGCAACGTTATTCTTAACCGGCATCGGCCTGTCACTCGGTGCTGTTGGCGTTTGGGGAAACGTCGAGTTTGGACCTCTCGAAGTCGGACGCGCTCTTCGACTCGTGATTCCCGCCTCGCTCTTGCTGGTCCTCGGCTGTCAGATCGTAATGGCGAGCTTCTTTTTTAGCGTGCTGGGATTGATTCAAGATGACCGAGGCTAGCAGTTCATCGTCGCCGTTTGACGACTCAGCTGAGTTCGACGAATTTGCTGAAAATTACGACAATACACTCAATCAGGCTTTGGCCCTGTCTGGTGAGGATAAGAACTACTTTGCACGAAATCGGGTTGGCTGGTTGAGTAGATGGATTATCAAAATGGGCATACGTCCAGGGCGAGTACTAGACTATGGATGTGGCGTCGGCGGCGCTGTCCCATTTCTTTTCGACATGCTGGGCGCGAACTGGGTCATTGGGGTGGATGTTTCCGCGGCAAGCCTTGATATTGCAAGGCAAATGCACAATTCGCGCCCGACAATTTTTATGTCCCTTGCCGACTACGCGCCTCCAGGGGACGTTGATGTCGCCTATTGCAACGGTGTTTTTCATCACATCCCGATATCGGAGCGTCACGAAGCCGCCGCTCGCATTTTTCTCTCTGTACGGCCAGGAGGTGTCTTTGCCTTCTGGGAAAACAACCCTTGGAATCCGGGTGCTCGATACAGCATGCGAATTAATCCGTTTGACCGCGAGGCGATTCCACTTACTCCGAATGAGTCTCGCCGTCTGCTGAAGTCTGTTGGATTTGACATTTTGATGACCAACTACCTCTTCATCTTCCCAAGATTTCTCGCTTGGTTTAGATGGCTTGAACCGCTTGCCTGTCGAATTCCACTTGGAGCGCAGTATTTGGTGTTATGTCAGCGACCGGAATGACGGAACTACAGCTAGGGTTCGATCTGCTACGCCCGCGGTCCTGGCAAAAAACTGAAACCAAGCGTAAGTTTGGCGGGAAGTTGGTGTTAGGCGACCTTGATTGGCGAAATGTCGGCCGAGGTTTGCTTCCGGCTGGGCCGCGCAAGGCTGAGGTAGATTCAAAAGGCGTCGAATGTGGGGGCGGCGCGTACCGCGTGCGCAGTTGGTGCGGTGATGTATAGCGACAAATAGAAGTGATCTGCTATGCCGCATCGCGGTAGTAGTATTTTAGTATTCCGCCAAGCCGTTCGCGGCATTTGATCTGACCGGCGACTTGCCCGACTTCGTCGCCCGGGTCGATGATCTTGTTTTCCAAGCCCTGATGATTTCTTTCTCC
>JAJRWU010000062.1 GCA_024276655.1 Planctomycetota bacterium | reverse complement strand
TTCCTGTATCCCCCTTTCAACTCCTGAACGAGTTCGCCCTTGCCGAGACCCCAAACACGATTCCCCACGACAACAACCGGACAACCAGAAGGACCAAACGTAACGTGCGCGTCGTCGACGGGAATTCGCAGTTCTCCATCGGCGTTGCCGCCACCCCATGCGACGGATGCCGCCCGCGGTGAAGCACGCTCAATTGGGTCGTTCACCGAGTTGGCATTCAAGGGGCTGCCAAGTTCAACGCCGGTTCGACCCGGTGGCGGCGCCAAAGAACCCGGAACGGCCTCCGATGATTCGATCAAGAAGGAGCCTGCCACGACCGACGCTCGTGTGGGCGAATTGGCTGAGCGTGGTTGAGTTAGCTTGTTTGTTGTCGGAGTCGATGGCGCGGTCGCGCCGCTCGGCGAAATGGATGCGTCTTCGGGTCGTCGGGCAACTTGCTCCTCGCCAACAGGGGAGCCTGCGTCCATGACCAGTGAGATGCCGACGGTGAGGAAGAAATAAGACGAAAGCCCCGCCAGCAAGAAGAAACCAAACGAAGGCCGGCGCCTCTTCGATCTTCGGCAGTCCCGGCTTCGTGCTCCGCTGATTCGGCCCAAAGTCGGCAGGCGTCTCAGACCACTGCGAGGCCTCCGATGCAACCGGAATCAAACCGGGGACCACGACGATTGCACCACAACCATTGCACCGTGCTTGTGAGCCCGCCATGCTTTCGGAGGCGTTAAACGCCGCCCCACAATTGCTGCAACTGAATTGAATCGGCATGTAGCATTCCTTCTCCAGATCTACCCATGGCGGAACGTCTGCGCCGAATCGTTGTCCAATCGTGTAGGCCGGGGAATACCATTTGCCTATGCCACGATTCGTTGCGGGCGCCCCTACTGGCACATTGCGAGTGTATCTTGTTTGAGATCGCCTGACAAATCCCCAGCGGGGGAGAGGGATCGACATGAGCATCTTGGCCGGATTTCCATTTTTCAGCTCACTCCCCATCAAACCTTCCCGCCGAACCTCCCCAACGCCTCTCGCATCTTCTATGCTGGTGAATAGTTTCCACAAGTGTTTCATGACTGGCGACGCCCCAATGCCCGACTGGACTTACCAAACTGTTTTTCGCCCCGTTCTGTTTCGGCTCGGCGCCCGAATGGGGCGCCGGTTGGCGTTGGGATCGATGGGCTTGCTTTCGCGATTGCCGCTCGGCAGACGCGTGATTCAGTTGATGGGGCACATGCACCCAGATGCGCGGCTCGCGCTGGACCGCAACGGGCTCCAATTTCCGACCGCCGTCGGTTTGGGCTGCGCGCTCGATCCTCACTTGCTGGCCACGCCCGCGTTTGCCGAATTTGGATTTGGATTTTTGGAAATCGGTCCCGTGCTCATCAACCCAGCGGCGGAGGCCGGCGATATACGCCTCAAAGTAGAGGAGGAATCGGTCCGACTCGAACCTCCTCATGCCGCAATAACGCCAACCGCCGTCAGAGACCGACTGCAACAAGACGGCCCGTTTCATCTGCCGATCTTCGCCAGGATCGAGCCGGCGTCGGTCGAAGAGGCCCGCCAAGTTATTTCTATTCTGCGCGAGTGCGTTGACGGATTTGTCGTGCCGATTCACCGCCTTGAAGTTATCATTCATGCTCTCGGCAAAGACGACCAAGCAACAGGCTCCGGCCCGTTTTTCCTGGCCGCAACCACTGCTGGAACTTGGCGCAATGCGGAACAAAAAGATCGTTGCGTACAGGCCATTGGCGACCAATGGCTTGGCGGCGTGGTGGTGGTCGAATCGGCTGGGGAAAATGTGTCGCGGCAAATCGGTAAAGCGGGCTTTGTCGAGGCCGTGGAAACCGTCCGCCTGATTCGCCAGGAACTGGGACCAAACCCGATCGTGATTGGATCGGCGGGCGTTCATGCTCCCGCCGACGCGCTCGATTACCTCGAAGCCGGCGCCGATTTGGTTCAAGTCGATTCCGGCTTGGTGTTCAGCGGACCCGGCTTGCCCAAACGCATCAACGAAGCACTGCTCTATCGGCGGCTGATGACCGAACCCGTCGCCGCGCCGCCGCCGGTGCGAATCGGCGGGGAGTCTTGGTTTTGGGCGCTGCTCATGGGGCTGAGCCTGTTGGTTGGCGGCATGATGGCGATGGGCGTCGCGACAACGCGCGTGGTGTTGCCCTACGATGAAGCGATGTCGGGGCTCACGCTCGCACAACTCTCCGAAGTGAACGACCGTCTGCTGTCGTTCATGACACATGATCGGGTGACGTTGGCCGGCACGATGTTAGCCGTGGGGATTCTCTACGTGACGATGGCTTGGTGCGGAATTCGCCGGGGAGTTCACTGGGCCTATGTTTCGGTGGTTGTATCGGCGCTGGCCGGTTTCTTCAGCTTCTTTTCATTTCTGAGCTTCGGTTACTTCGACCCCTTTCACGCCTTCGTGACCGCGATCTTGTTCCAGTTTCTGCTCCTCACGATTCACGCCCGCCTGCCACAACGCCATCAACTTGAGCCGCCCGGCCTCTGGAATGACCGCCGCTGGAAGGCCAGCCAATGGGGCCAGCTTTTGTTCGTCGTTCACGGCGCCGTTTTGATCACCGCCGGATTGGTCATTACAATCATCGGCATGACGACTGTGTTTGTCGTCGAAGATTTGGAGTTCATGCGCACTTCGGCAGCCGACCTTTCGGGCGCACATCCTCAACTTGTTCCGCTCGTGGCTCACGATCGCGCCACGTTTGGCGGCATGTTGATCGCCTGCGGCGCCGCCACGATGCTGCCCGCCCTGTGGGGATTCCAACGCGGGCAGGCTTGGCTATGGCGGGCCTTGATGCTGGCCGGCAATATTGCGTATGTGTCGACCATGTTGGTCCATTGGAACGTTGGTTATAACAGTCTAAAACATCTGCTGCCCGTTTACGGCGGCTTGGGTTGGCTGTGGGCGGGCGGTCTTGCCAGCTACTGGTTCATGGTCGCCCGCGACCAAACACTCGAAAAAGAATGGACGCGAAGGCTGGCGAAAACCGCCAGCAGCCCCCTCGCGACGACGAATAACGTGGTATGATGTGATGATGTCGCCACGCTGGGGCTCCACAATGGCTGCGTTTGGGTTGACATAACAACTCCAGTAAGTGTAATGTCCTTCTGGGGCAAGAGTTAAGTGGTTTTCTGGCCTCCAAGCAATGCCCGATTACGATTGGGAAGGACTGAGTAGATGGCCACCAGAAGATACCTATTCGGAAATCCACCCTTCCGGTTTTTGGCCGATCATCTTGCGCAAGAGGCCGATTTCCTGGAAGATGCGCGGCGCATCCTGAGGCTCGATCAAGACACCTTTTTGCGGCTAGCTGCGCGACTTAACAAGACAGACGCGTTCCTCAGCCGTTCTGATTTGGCCACGGTCGTTGGTAAGGCGCTGGAAGAAGACGGAGGTTCGGAGCAAGTTGCATCGATCATTTTTCGCATTGCCGGCTACGTCCACGATGCCGATATGGACGCCAATGCCGCCATGGATGTGCTAGGCAAGGCGATTGAAAAAAACACCGAAGGGCTTGAGCCGCAAGAGCGCCAGACGCTGATCGATAGGCTGCGAAAGTTGGTCGCGGAGCCGATCGGAATCGCAAAACAATACAAGGCGCAACGGTTGGTTGGCGCCATTGGCGCGGAACTCGATGATTTTCAAATTATCTGTGACATTCGACCGATCTTTGATCAGGAGCACGAGCGTATCGAGGGAGCTATCCCACTCACGATCCTGCGCCTCGAATACAGTCAAGCCGATGGCGAACCCGCTGTCGTTGAGTTGCGTTTGACCGAAAAGCAAATCACAAAATTCAGTGAGCGGGTTGCAGACGCCCATCTCAAACTCAGAATGATCAAAGACCTCTTAACCGACCAGCATCTTCCAATTCCGAAAACAAAATCAACCATCGCCGAGGATAAATCATAGTGCCGCAGTCTGGTGCAACACGAACGCAGTTAACGCCTGAGGAAATGCTTAGTCAAGCAGCTTTTGAAGCTGCTTTGGCGGAAGAAGTGGAGCAGCAAGGCGTTGGGAAGACCGTCAGGTCGCTAAAGAAAGGGCGTTGCTTTGACGTATATGGAGGCGTTGCCGAGGAGTTGCCCAATGGACTAATTGCCTTGGCGGTTCAAACTAACGAAGGGCCGTTGTCTGTCCAAAATGCGAGACGGTCAGGTCCCGGATCAACTGATCCCCAGTCGGTTCCTTCCCGCAGAAGCCAACCCCTTGATGCCACGACCGATTCGGACGGCCTCACAACCGATGAACTCTTGCGGCAGTTGACCGCTGCCGGCGCAAATCCGCCTTGTAGCCTGCTGTGCCGCGTGGAACTAGCGCGGTTCCATCCCTCACAGCGTCCGGTGCTTCTCCCCCTGCTCTGGAAGTATGTTGTCGATCATCGGGACAGCAACAATCGCGACGAACTTGTGGCTGTTGGGGCGGCGGTCCGCAAGTACATCGCGATCATGCCGATGGACCGGATGGGCGAGTTGACGGCTCTACTTGAAACCGGACACCGATCACCGCTCCCGATTGAGCTGGAAATCGAAGTTGCCAAGATGGTCTATCGCAATTTCGAGACGCATCCGCCAGACGTCGCCGATCCTCAGCCGGAGTTGGCCCGGCGGTTTTGGGAGATGGTGCAGGCCTACATCAACCCGCGCATCCTCTTGCGTGACAAACACTCGGCAGCCACTTCGTTGGCTATTGAAGCAATCGTTTCCATGCGCAGCCCGTTGGCGAGACAGGCATGGCAAGCAGCGGTTGCCTGCCCCTATCGTTGGTTTGCCGAGCTTGTCAGCGATGACCTCGAAGAGTTGCAGGAAAGATGGAGCGGCAAAAATTCGGAAGCCGCTGCTTGGCTGCGAGAATTGCGGAACAGCGTTTTGGCTCATGCATGATCCATCTGGCTGGAGGTTGGCATGCCCAGTTATCGTGTGACCGAACGGTCGCTTTCGCTTAGCATCTTCGATGTCGTCGGGAAAGACGGCGATGCACAAAATTTCATTGGTCACGCGGCGCTTGCCGCGTCTGCCGGATCACAACAAGCTACCGAGATACCCGTGCTCGACATGGGCCCGCCTTTACATGGGCGAGATGAAACGGGTCGTCTATCGGCCAATATAGTGGGTAGCGCAACCTTAACAGACGACGAAGTTCAAAAGATCAGGACATTCGTTGACCGTCATGCGAACGAGCATCACGCATTCCAGAAAATTAGCAGGAGTGAGTTGCTAAAAACCGCTCCGCAAATGTACTGTGTTCGCCCACACATGATCCCATTCTACGAAGAGGATGGCCGTTACACGAGAATGCGGTTTAGCTGCGCGGGTTTTGTATTTGAAGCGTACCGGATGGCGAGAATCAAACTGCTCGATTCGAACGCCTTGCCCCCGGTCGATTTTGAAGTCATCAAGTTGGCTTACCCCACACAAGTGCGTATGATGGAAAATGAACGAATCAAACGAGAGGATCTGGGGCTTGAAGGCGAAGGTCCGTGGCACGTGATGCTTTGCGGTTACCTATTCCATGCGCTCAACCGTAATGCGGATATCATTCGACGCACCCCCTATACGCCAAGCATTGTAGATCAACACTTCCCTGACAAGTGAGTCGGCAGAACACCGAAAGAACGCGCCATGAATACTTCGCCCGCGCCGCTGAGTACGCCGAAAAAAACGAAGGCGCCGTATATGATTGACGACATCGTCACGCCCGCCATTCCCGATGATGAACGGCTGTGGGTGCCGCAGGCGGAAAATTTCTGGTTCCGCCCGCTGATGTTCAACACCGTTAGCGGTGAGTGGGTGAACGTGGTCAGGATCCGAACTTCTGGCGTGATCAGCCGCCACCGCCATCCGGCGCCCGTGCATGGTTACGCCATTTCCGGCTCATGGCGTTACCTGGAACACTCCTGGGTGGCCACGCCGGGAAGTTATGTATTTGAACCGCCGGGCGAAGTGCATACGCTCGTGATGCACGAAGGCTGTGAAGAGATGACGACTCTGTTTCACATCAGCGGGGCCTTGATTTACATTGACGAAGACGGCGTCACCACCGGTTTTGACGACGTCCACACGAAAATCGAGATGTGCCGAAAACACTTCGCCGAAGTCGGCTTGGGCGAAGATTATGTGCGGCAATTCATTCGCTAAATTCCGAAGTAACGTCTGAAAAGCCGGGCTTTTTGAAAAAGCCGGGCTTCTGAACCGGGAAGCAATTTTCCCGCACTTTCAAAGCGGAAGCGCATGGGAATCGAACCCACCGAACACGAGGTTTACCCGCGTTCCTACGGTTTTGAAGACCGCGCCGGGCGCCAGCACCGGAAGCGCCTCCCTTGAATCTTCCATTGGAACCGCTACGGCCGCTCCCGGCAACGGGTGAGACGCCCCATTGAGAAGGCTTGAGCTTCATTTATCAATAGTTATTTGTCAATCGTCATTTGTCATCTGGTGGCAATCATAGCGCATGCCGGGCTAGGTTGTGTGCATTGCAAGGACGTGTAGAATTCATGATTCGCAAAAATTACCTTTCGGGCGGGAACTGAGCCGCCAGGCTGGGAGAAAATATGGGGCCGCTGGATTGGGTCAGCGGACGGGTTTTTAATCTCGTCCATCAGAATAACTTGGTCTATAACACCTGCTGGGAAGACCCTCGTTTGGATCGGGTGGCGCTCGAACTGGGGCCGCAAGATTCCGTGCTCGTGATCACTTCGGCGGGCTGCAACGCGCTCGACTACTCCCTCACCGGGCCGGCGGAAGTGCATGCGGTCGATATGAACCCGCGCCAAAACGCCGTATTGGAATTGAAACTTTCGGGCATACGCAACCTGGAATACGACGATTTCTTCCAACTCTTCGGCAAGGGGCGGCATGCGGACATTCGCTCGCTCTACCAAGACGCCCTGCGAGATTCGCTCTCGCCGTGGTCGCAGGCGTATTGGGATCGGTGGCTGAAATTTTTCGGCGGCAAGCGGAAAACGTTTTACTTTCGCGGGGCTTCGGGCTCCTTCGCCCGGCTGATCAACATTTATGTCGACCGCGTGATTCGCGTCCGCCCCTGGGTCGACGCCATTCTCAACGCAGACTCATTGGAAGAGCAGCGAGAAATTTACGACAAACATCTGCGAAAGAAGTTTTGGTCGAAGTTCATGCGGTTCTTCATGAATCGCGATACGACGCTCTCCCTGGTGGGCGTTCCCAAGGCGCAGCGGCGGCAGGTGGAGAACGACTACGAAGGCGGCGTGGTGAAGTTCGTGCAAGATTGCGTCGAAGCCGTGTTTGCCGAACTGCCGCTGTCCGACAACTACTTCTGGCGAGTGTATTTAACCGGCTCCTACGAACCGTATTGTTGTCCGGAGTATTTGAAGCGCGACAATTTCGAGGCGCTCAAGGGCGGCTTGGCCGACCGCGTGCATGTGCATACCGATTCCGTGCAAGGCTTCCTGGAAAAGCATGATCGCCCCATTTCCCGCTTTGTCTTGCTCGACCACATGGACTGGATGTCGGACCACTTCTTCCCGCTGTTGGAATCGGAGTGGCAGGCGATTCTAAATCGGGCCGCGCCGCAATCTCGCGTGATCTGGCGCAGCGGCGGACTTTGCACCGATTGGGTGAACGATGTTACCGTGATGCTCGACGGAAAAATGCGAACCGTCGGCGAACTGCTGACTTACAACCCAGAACTGGCGGCGGAGCTTCACGCCAAGGACCGCGTGCATACGTACGGCAGTTTTTACATCGCTGACATTGCCGCCTGATGCACCGCCGCCTGATACACCGCCGCCTGATACACCGCCGCCTGATACACCGCGTCTGATACACCGCCGTCTGATACACCGCCGTCTGATACACCGCCGTCTGATACACCGCCGTCTGATACACCGCCGTCTGATACACCGCCGTCTGATACACCGCCGTCTGATACACCGCCGTCTGATACACCGCC
>JAJRWU010000061.1 GCA_024276655.1 Planctomycetota bacterium | reverse complement strand
GGGAAATTCGAGCTTTCATTGCCTATTACAATACGCAACGAAAGCACTCTTCAATCGGGTACTTGGCGCCAAGCCAGTTCGAGGCCATCTAGGTGATATTCCTAGAGACTCGCCTGTCCGTGAAAGCGGCGCCACCTCACTTGCCTCTCTGGTAAGTCATTGCACAAACACGATTTAGAAAGGAAATACCTGCTAGAAAAGTTCCAGTTGAACACTTGCTTGCTCCGTTGGAACGCGTCTTTTTCCCCAAAATACGCGCATCCGCTCGAATTGTTTGTCGGTAAACGTGAGGACTCGCACCTCGCCGTCGGGAGGAAGGTCTTTTTCGATCCTTTGGATATGCACCTGTGCGTTTTCCTCGCTCGGGCAGTGCCGCGCATAGACGGAATACTGCATTCGCGTGAAACCGTCGTCCAGCAGCAACTTGCGAAACAGCGTGTACCGCCGGCGCGCCGCCTTGGTGTCGGTGGGCAAATCAAACATTGTCATTACCCACATGCATCGGTATCCACTGATGTGCATGGTCGGGGAATCTCCAGTTGTCGAGCGGTTCCTTCGTAACAGTGGGCGAGCGAGGCGCAGAGCGCGTGGAGCGAAACCATCAGCGGCCCGGAGCTCCCTTTGGTCGTAACCGGCGATGTGAGCAGTTCAAGCAGCGCCGCCTTCGTGGGTTGGTCGAGTTCGGCGTGGCCGTTCCAGTACAACTCTCGAACTCGTGCATCGATCATTGGCCGCAACGGCTCCATGAGATCGTCGGCCAGACAGAAGGCGTTGGCCCGATGGGAATGCTTGAGCCCCAGCGACGGTAGGAGCCCCGAAGCCACCAGCGCTCGGGCCACGGCGGCGCGCAGAACCGCGTAGCCGTAATTCAACATGGCGTTTGGCGCGACGCCTTCCCGCTGCCGACGGAAGACTGCATCGCAAACCGGTTGGTCGGAATGCAACAGCCAGTTTGCCCAATAGACGCGGGCCGCTTGGGCCTCGCGGTTGGTGGCGTCGTCGGGTCGCACCTCGGCGGCCAGCGAACGAAGTTTTCGGACGGCCGAAGAGTCGTCCGGCAGGTTTTCGGCCTGGGCGTGAATCTTGGCTTGTACGATTTGTTTCCAGAGCCGTTTTTGCAGCGGCCGTTTGGCGGCAATCTGGCTGTTCACTCGCCACACGACTTGCGTATGGTCGGAAAGCGGAAGAAGCACGGCGGAGGGCAGATGGTCTGGTCCACAAATAACAAGCGCGGCGTCCGACTCGGCCAGCGCGGCCAAAGCGGCATGCGTGTAGGTGACGGCTGGGTGATCAACCACCACCATGCCCAGATCTTCGCAGGGAATGGAGCCGACGATTTGCCCATCGCGTTTGATGAGGAACTGTTTGTTCTTGGTGGTCAGGTGCGCGGCTTCGCGCGAAATTTCCACCGTTTTCTTTATCATGGCGACGCCTCACCAAGTTTTCAACGGCGCGTCGCCTCCGTGCAGGAACTATTCCACAACAGGGTTACATTATAGATAGCGTGCGTAGCCGTTGCACGCATTTAATCGTTGGCCCAGCGAATTCTTCCCAAAAGATCGACCGTGACTTTCCTGGCGTCCAGGGTGTTTGGAGAGAAGCTGTGCGTTTTTTGGTCCTTCTTTTTGCGAGCGTCGGTGTGTTCGACAAACCACATTTGTTGGCTCGTGGAAGCTGCGGTGGCGTACTTTAACAACTGCTGCTCGCTATCACTCTCGACTAACACCATTTCACCGCGCGAGAGCGACATCACGAAACGGGCGTCGGCGGGAACATTCGGGTGATTTGGCGGCGGGCGGCGGTCAATCACTGGGTGTGCGGCTGCAATTTCCCGCATGGCCGAGCGGCGGCGTTTTTCGATTTCTCGAACGCCGGCGCCCTCTTGCTTCCAGGTTTTGATTTGATCGTTCAGCAGACGCGTTTGTCGCTTCACGCGGTTGATGGCTGCCAACTGTGTGACGAACACCGCGCCGCGCTTCGTCTTGCCCTTGGCCTCCCATTCAAAAATGCAGAGGTGGTGCGTAGCGCCGGGTTTGACATACGCCTCGCCGGGCCGCCCTTCTCGAATCGGCTGGATGGTTTTTTCCGAGACCAATAACCGCACCTTTTTCACCGGCACGCCAGATTTCATCGTCAGATTCGCCAGCACTTCTTTCATGCGGTTTTTATCGGGCGTTTTGCCACGGCCGAATTCCAACCCCGCCTCTTTGAGTTTGGCTATGACAAGCTCTCGTATAGCGTCGTCTCGAATTTTTCCGATTTCGTTCGCCGAAAGTTCCGCCAGCGGCTTGCGCTTGACAAATTCACCCGGCGTTTGCGTGGGTCCATAGAGCGATTCCTCATGCAGCGCGCCGGCCACCTTGCGTTCGGCCCGGTGCGAAACGTTGATCACGTGCAAACGCTCTTCGACATCTCGGCGAAAATGCTCCCACGGTTCTTCGATACGCTTGCCGGTGTACTGCTGCCGATACTCGATTTCGCCAGCTTCGTTGACCTGTTCGACTTCGTGAATGCCCTTGGCCAACTTTTGCAACTGCTTGCGGTCGGTCAGTGCAACTACAATGGCGTCGACGGCGTGATGCCGATGATCGTCGCGCGTTTTGAGGTTGCGGTCGTCGGGGTTGAGAATTCGGCTCAACCCCCACTGCCAGCGCAAGGTTGCGGTGTGTTGCCCCTTGAGGCCGAGAACCTTGTGCTTGTCTTTCCGGTCATACAAGCAGGTCAAATACTCCGCCGTCACGCGGGAAATGTAAGCCGTATCGACCAGTTGCCGGGCGATGAATTTGTTTGCGTCGAGTTCTTTCTGCTGGAGTTTGACCAGCTTAAAATACGGCAGCAACCCTTGGTGCAATAGCGAAGCGGCATGCCGGCAGATTTTCTCGAAACGCGGCGGGTCCGACGCCGCCAGCCATTCGTACGGCGTGCGATTGCCTTTATCGTGATTGCAGCGGCGGTGGCAAACGACTTTGTTGTTCTGCGAATCGTCGAGTGTTTTCGAGTACGGCAAGATGTGATCGACATCGGTTTCACCGCCGAACAACTGCTGCTGGGTAATCGTCTGCTGGCAATAAAGGCACTCGTGGTTTTGCTGCTCCCAAAGCAAATACCGCAAAATACTCCCGCGGTTGACGCGCACGCCTTGCCCCGGAAATTGCGATTGGAATTCTCGAATGTTGTCGGCGGCGTCACTCCGTATTTTTTCTCGCTCGCGCATGCGTTTGTTGTTTTCCGTTCGGGCTTGGAGACCCATTTTTATGGAACGCGCCATTTCCACATGAATGTCTTCCGGCTTGCCGTACTCACGAATGATGGCGTTGACCACCTTCCGCAGTTCGACCAACGTTCGTTTGACGACCGGGTTGGGAATATCGCCCAGTGGGCAATCTCCAGGACGCATGCGTTGGGGGTCGGGAAGTTCATCGAACAGGCGGCGTGGCCGTTCGTCGCCGCGCAGGTAACCGGCGGCATGCAATGCGGAATCCGATTCGTCGTTGGCCATCAGCAGCATGCCTTGCTCCAAGTAGGGCAGGAGTTTGTTGATTGCCATCAGCGAAACATGCACGTACTTGTCGGGAAAATCGATGCACAGCGCCTTGTCGGCCTGCTGGGCGGTGCAGCCGAATTCGTTCACTAATTGCTGGGCGATTTGGTCGTCTTCCCGTTCATTGTTGAGCAGCAGACGGACGATGCGGTTTTTTTCGTCGTCCGGCCGTTTGTGCCAACCCTTGCCCAACGCATTGGCCATTTGCCAATCGACCGTCATTCCCTTGAGAAAGGATCGTTTGCCTCGCTCCAGATTGAATTTGACCGTATCGAGAAACCCGAGCTGTTTGCGAAGCTGATCGAAGGTGGCTTTATCGCGCGTGGCCAAGTGCTCCAACAGCAGCGTGCGTTGATCGTGCGAGAGCGGCCGCTCATATTTGAGATCAGGGTCGAAGAATTTGAGGTTGTTCACCTCTTGGAGCAGACGAAACCGCTCGGCTTGGCGGTCGGCGCGCGGGCATCGCTTTTGTTTGGGTTCGTACTCGCACAACCCCACGACCGAAGCCGGCCAATACATCGTACGCTGGAAGAAAATCAGGCCTTCCAAACCAAACGCCTCCAGCGTACTTTTGCCCTTGAGTTGGTCGGATTTTTTCAACGGCTTTCGGGGCGACTTCAACGCGCCAGCCACGCCGCGCCGCAGGGCGTCGGTCAGAAGTTTGGGGTGATGCTTGGCTTGGGTGCGCCAGATGAGATCGAATTCTTCTTGCAGCATGTCGCGCCGCGTGTGGCGGTTACGGACGTGGTCGTTTTCGATGCGTTGGCGATGGTCGAACGATTGCCCCTTGCGGTGCAAATACTCGCCCAACGTGCGTGCGCCGCTCTCTTCGATTGCCTTCCCAAGGTTGCTGATTTCGGCCAGCATACCCTTCACTTCGTTGTCTTCCCGGTCTCGCTTTCTGTTCGACAAGAATCCTCGCCGCTGATTGAGGTGCAAAAGCACGCGGCCAAGTTCATGGGGCGTCAGCTTCTCATCCAACGCCTTGACGCGCAGCGCGTAGGGGTCTTGTTGCAAGAGCGATTCACGAGCGGCTGATTCGCAAGGAAACATACCAATCGATACGAGCGATTCGCCAAGCCGCTTCTTTCTCTGAGCCCGCCGGGCTGTTTGACGACGCATTCCACGCGTCAGGCGACGATCTTCGTTTCGCGACTTTTCCTTGGTGGTGTCGAATTGGTCGACCCCTTCGGTAAAAATGCGAACGCCAGCGGCAACAAGCGTTTCAGCTTTCTTGTCGACCAACGCCCAACCGATTGAGTTGGGGCCAATATCCAAACCGAGCGTGAGTTTCGCCATGACAATTACACCTTCGGGACAGACCTGAAATTCTCGCACAACGTCATGTCTTCAAAGCCCTTCCCACCGAAAAGAGTTCTTTCAAAAATCCCATGAAAGCTACTTGATTTGCGGGTTGAGTATAGGTTATGCTTGACAGCAGTGTAAACGACCTTGGCCTGCTAGTCTTTTCGTAACAAGAAGAAACATTCGTAGGCCACGCTCCACGGGGCGACCAGCCGTCATGCTTTGGCAGGGCGGCTTTTTCTTTGCACGTCAGGCATTCTCACTTCCCTGGCCTGAGACTGACGATGCTACAACCGCTGTAGGGACTGACCACCCCTATGTGAAGAGGGCCAATGATTGCGAAAGAACCCCAATAACGCAATCCGGCGCTTAAGCAATGCCCTGAGTCTTTTGCGGACCATTGAGCGCGTTTACCGCAGAAGATATGCGAACAATGGCCGACGACGCCCGCAAGCATACTTCCTATTTGCCTCAGACTGTTGTCCGCTCACGAAGAATCCAGAAAAACATTTGACGACAAGCCCGATGCAGTGCCTTACCTATTTTCACCATCGTTTTGAGTGAAAAAATCTAGGAGCCTGAGGTACATACAGTCTGGTGCGCGAATGGGAACCCGGCACCCCCTTTGCGACGCGGGAAGGCCGGAGGATCCCCTGAGAGGCGGGTTCATTTTCACCACGCCCCAAGTTCAATCACTTGCCCGAACGCGACGCAAGGCATGCTCAGCAGCCGCTCAAGCAGCCCTGCGTTCCACCGTCAGCCGTCAACCACCGCCAGCTTCCCGAACCAGCGCCAAGAGTTCTTCCTTCGCGGCCTCGGGCAGGCTTCCCCATGCGTCGATAATCAACCGCAGTCCGGCGTCCTGCAACCCACAATCTGCGCCAACTGCGCCGCATTTTGCGCCGCGCGATTCTGAAAGTGGCGTTTTTCCCGGTGTTTCGTGGTGTTGTTCGAGTCCTTCGGGGGCGCTAAGTCTATGTTCGATATGTCGCATTGAATCGCAAGCCCCTGCAAAACAGGGGTTTTTTCATGCGCGGGTGTTGAGGCTTGCGAGTTAGGACCGTTCGAATGGCGACACCGCAGCCCTCTGCCTCTTTGCTGTCTTGGCGTTAAAATCGGAACCTTGGCGCGCGTTTGCGTTTCGCCTCTGGCAACCAATCCCCATGCGTGCAAACGCGGCCTGGCATTCCTCTATCCTGGAAAGCGTGCGCGTCTTTTGAATCATGGCTCCCCGATAGATCGAGATGGGCGAACGTCTGCGGCGGAATTTCCGTTGGAGGTCGAACTCGCGCCGGCTCCGAAGTTGGAGGACGCCTTCCTCCGCTTCGCCTCGCGGCCGCATTGCCTGCTGCTGGACAGCGCACTCAAACGACCAGAATTGGGGCGTTATTCGTTTTTGGCGGCCGATCCTTTCGCGTATGTGGAGAGCAAAAGCGTTGGGAATTCTTTTGAAGTTTCTTCCGCCGCCGTGGACGCTTTCGCCCAAACAGAGGCGTTGTGGCGACAATTTCCGGCGCCCTCGCGAGCCGACCTGCCGCCGTTTCAGGGCGGCGCCGCCGGGCTGCTGAGCTACGATCTGGGCCGTGCTTTCGAACCCACGCCGCCGGCGCGCTGGAATGAATTTCAAACGCCCGCCGTGGCGCTCGGGTTTTATGATGTCGTGCTGGCGCTGGACCACGCACAAAACCGCGCCTGGATCATCTCCCAAGGTTTTCCCGAAACCGAGCCGGTAGCGCGGCGTCGGCGGGCGGAGCGGCGTCTGGCGGAAGTCGAGCGTTGGCTCAATGCGGCGGTTTCTCCGCCTGTTTCAGCGGAAAAATATCCGCAACTCCCACTTGCGCCTCAGTTCGCTGTTGCGGGTCCGGCGGGGCTGACCAGTAATTTTTCGGCAGCCGGTTTTAAGCAAGCGGTGCGGCAGGTGATCGACTACATTCACGCCGGCGATATTTTTCAAGCCAACTTGGCGCAGCGGCTGCTCTTTCCGCCGCACGGCGACGCCGTTTCGCTCTACCTGCGGCTGCGGCAACGCAACCCCGCCACGTTCGCCGGTTATTTTGATGGCGGCGCCTTCCAGATTGCCAGCGCTTCGCCGGAACGCTTTGTAAAAATGACGGGGCGTCAGGTGGAAGCCCGGCCAATCAAGGGAACGCGAGCCCGCTTTTCAGGACCGGAAGCCGATCTATTCGCCGGAGACGATCTTCGCGCCAGCCAGAAAGATCGCTCGGAGAACATTATGATTGTCGACCTGCTGCGGAACGATCTTTCGCGCGTGTGCCGGCCGGAGAGCGTGCGTGTTTCGCAGCTTTGTGCGCTGGAGTCTTACGAGTATGTGCAGCATTTGGTTTCGGTGGTGCAGGGGGAGTTGCAGGAAGACAAAACGGCCTTTGATCTCATTCGGGCCGCCTTTCCCGGCGGTTCGATTGTCGGCGCGCCCAAGCCTCGCGCCATGCAGATCATCTCGGAGTTGGAGCCCACGGCGCGAGGCGCGTATTGCGGCGCGTTGGGCTACCTCGGCTTTGACGGAGCGTTGGATCTGAGTATCCTGATCAGAACGATTACGGTCGGCGGCAATTGGTGGCAGCTTCCGGTGGGCGGCGGAATCGTGGCGGAGTCGTCGCCGGAAAGCGAATACGAGGAAACCTGGCACAAAGCCAAGGGCCTGTTGAAGGCGCTGGTGTAGCACGTGATTTTGGTTCTCGATAATTTTGATAGTTTCGTCCATAACCTAGCCAGATACCTGCGCAATTTGGGGCAGGATGTCGTCGTGTTGCGCAACGACGCCGTCACGCCCGGCGATATCGAACGCCTCGCGCCGCGGGCGATCATTCTTTCGCCGGGCCCCTGCACGCCCGATGCCAGCGGCTGTTGCCTGGAGGTGGTGCGTCGTTTTGAAATGCGTGTGCCGATGTTGGGCGTTTGTTTGGGCCATCAGATTATCGCCCAAGCGCTGGGAGCGAAAATTCGCCGCGTCGCCCGGCCAATTCACGGCCGCGCCAGTTGGGTGAAACACGATGGCCGGGGTATCTTTCACCAGGCGCCCAATCCGCTGGCGGCGGCGCGGTACCATTCGTTGGTCGTGGAGGAAGCCAGTCTGCCCGAATGCCTGGAAGCCAGCGCGTGGTGCGACGGCCTGTTGATGGGGTTTCGCCACCGGAATTTTCCGCTGGTGGGCGTGCAGTTTCATCCGGAGTCGATCCTGACCGAACACGGCTATCTGCTGTTGGCCAATTTTTTGCGGCATGTCGTGGGAATGCCGACCCCGCCTCCTCCGCGCTTCGAGCAAGAACGCGCGCCCCATCAAGCGGCGCCGCCGGCGCCCTCTTCGCCGGTTACGTTTTAACACTCAAGAGACCGCCATGATTCTGGAAGGAATAATCACCACTCGCAACGCAAATGGGTCGGTTCATATCGCGCCGATGGGGCCGCGTTTGGGCGCCGACCCCCAGCGGTTTACCTTGCAGCCGTACCAAACCTCCCATACCTTTGACAACTTGCAACGCAGCGAAACCGGCATACTGCACATTAGCGACGATGTCGAACTGCTGGCCCGCGCCGCGATCAACTGCTGGCATAGTGAGCCGGAGTTGCTCGCGAACACCGATACCAAAACGCCTGTCTTGGCCGACGCCTGCCGTTGGCGTGAATTCGAGGTTCGCGAGTTTCACCTGGAAGAACAACGCGCGGTATTGGAATGTGAAGTGGTGCAAGAAGGCCGCATTCGCGATTTCTTCGGCTTCAACCGCGCCAAACACGCCGTGGTGGAAGCCGCGATTCTGGCCACGCGCACAGCCTTCCTCCCCGAAAAAGAAATTCGCGAGCAGTTTGCGCACTTGGCCGTGTTGGTCGACAAAACAGCCGGCGAACAAGAACGCCGGGCCTTTGCGCTGCTGCAAGCGCACCTCGAAAAAACGTTCGGCGGTACGCCGCGCGAGGACGCTATTTCTCGGCTTTGACGCCCGTCGCCTTGAGGCGCCAGCGTTCGTCAAAAAAGTCGGCGGCGGCAATGCCGCCCGGTGCTTCCACGGAAGGCGGTTGCCGAAGATCGATCACGGCCCAGTCGGGCAATTTTGGGTTCTGCAGCGAGTTGGTGCGATCGTGCGCTTCGCGGAACGTCGGTCCGCTATTGATGACGACATACTTCCGAGGGTTTTCGGGGTTTGGATAGATGAACGCCGGCGCATGATGGGCGGCGTCGAATGTTCGCTCGCCGACGCGAACCTGGCCCGCCTCCCAACGAATTGGCAAACGCTGATTGATTCGTTTGAGCAACAGGTTGGATTGGGGGTCGCCCCAGAGAATCAGGTGGTATTTTTTGATGTCTTGGTCGGTGACCTGTTGGTCGGTCTTTTCCCGCAGTTCGCCGCGAAAGAGCGCCCGCCAGCGATCGCGAAAGTGTGTGAGTTCAAATTCAACCCACTGCTGCATCTGCGGGTTGGCCGCTTTCCCCGTGGGAGTGACGACCAAAAACGGCGCCATGAAAACGTCACCGATCGGACCTTGCAAACCAGGCCGCTTGGCCAAACCGACATCGAACGCGGCGTATTCCTCAAAGCCCCATTTCTCACCCCGCAATACGAGAACCGGGGCGGTCATGTTCGTGGGCGGCGGCAGCGTTTGGCCATCGATCAATATGTTGTTCTTGGCGGGCGCCGCGGCAGGGCCAATTCTCAAGGCGGCGATGTTTTTGGTCGTGATTCGAATGCCTTGTTCGTTGCGCTCAGCGTCGATGCGGGAATCTTGCCAATGTTCCTTCAGCCGCAAGGCGGCGGCCCAGTGCATGCGCGGGTAACGCAAGGTGCGGGTTTGCAGCCAGATACGTTCGGGCGATGTGTTGCGTCCTTGCCGGGCGGCGGCGGCCATGCGGGAGAGCAAATTCTTGAGCGTATCAGGATGATAACGATGCCCCATTCCGGGACCAATCAGATGCGTCAATGTGCCGCCTTCCTCTGCAAAAGCTTGCTCCATGATGCGGGCGGCTTGAATTTGTTTGTCTTTCTCGCCGCTGTAAGCCACGGTGGGAACGTTGAAAAAATTACGCACGTAATCGGGAGCGTCGTACAAACCCCACAGCGTTTGCTCGTACGAAGGCGGATAGTTTTCAGGTTGCAATCGATTGTAGCGGGCGGTTTCGGCAAAGCCCGCGCCAGGACTGACCGCCGCCCAGCGGTCGGTGTAATGCGCGCCGACATGCCACGCGCCGGCGCCGCCCATCGAAAAACCCATGAGCACAATGCGGTTGGGGTCGATTGCATATTGAGCACTCACATGTGCGACCGCTTCGAGCACGTCAATCTCACCGGCCGACTTAAAACCGATGCACTGTCGTCCGAACGGGTGCAACACAATGGCGCCAGGCGGCGCGATTTGGCCACGGCTGGTTTCCCGCTGGCGAATGAAATGCAGGTCGGTCGTTTTGTCGCCGCGGCCGTGCAGCCAAACGTACAGCGGGGCCGGTCGGGAGGAATCATGGTTGTCGGGAATCAGCAGGCCATAAGGTTGCGCCGACCCATCAATCGAGGAGCGATAACCGCGCACCAGGAGGCCGGTTTTGTCGGGCCAGTCGGGCGAACCGGCGATCAACTGGGCAATGCGTTCCACGGCGGTAACCAGCACGGCATCGGCCTTGGCGAAGTCTTTTTCATGGTAAAATTCGCCGTGCCGCAGCGCAAGCGCCACCGCTTTCACATACACTTCGGCGTCGGCTTTTAGGGGGTGTTCGATGTTGTCGAGCTGCGCTTGCAACGCCGCAATTTCCTTTTTCCACGAGGCGGCCCGCTCTGGGGGAATCTCGATTCCCGGCGGCGGCAACCGCCGCGGCAATGGCGGCGCGGCGGTGGCCAGCAGCGGAAAAATTAGCAGGCAGGCCGCGAGGAACGTTCGGGAGAGTCGATGCATGAGTCGGTCGTAATACTGTAAAATAGAGAAAGCGGCAAACGACAAAATAGCACGACAAACAACGGCGCCGGGCCGGAATGCGTATTATACCACCCCGCCAGCACGCGTGTGGGCGGCGTTGTCTGATGGGGTCCTCCAGGTGGGCGGCCTGTAGGCTGGTTGCTTGCCACCACCATTAGGCAAGCAATAAATGGCCGCCCGAAAAAGTAAATTGTTCGCGGTCGCGGAGGATATTGCGGCAACAATCCAGCCGCCAGCAGATATTCCATAAACGGTTACGAAGAAGGGAAACGCAGAGTTCGCGGAGTCGCAAAGGGCCGCAGAGAAGAAATGACAAAATGAAAGAAAAACGAAATTTCGGCGATGCTCTGCTCGTTGGCCGTGCAATTGAATTGCATCGTCAACTGGGACGGGATGATTGGCACCCATCCTCCGCGGCCCTCCGCGTCTTGGCGTTCTCTGCGTTGAAATGTTCACCCGGAAACCGTCGGGAAATATCTGGCCTTCCGCCAAGGCGAGAGGAAATGCGATAGTAATCCATCCGACAGTTCAAAACCCATACACGGTTACAAAAGAAAGAGCCCGTCCGTGACATCCCAGATCTCCGACGACAGCATTCCCGACAACAGCATTCCCGACGATGACGTCGCCGCCGTGGCGTGGTGCGAAGAAGCCTACAACCAGCTTCGCGATGAAATGGCCAAGGTGATCGTCGGCCAGGAAGAAGTGCTGGAGCATGTGCTGGGCACGATGCTGGCCGGCGGCCACGCGTTACTAGACGGCGCGCCCGGTTTGGCCAAAACACTGATCGTGAGCTCCTTGGCCGAATCGCTGCATCTAACCTTCAAACGCATCCAATTCACGCCCGACCTCATGCCCAGCGATATCACGGGCGCTGAAATCATTCAGGAAGATCCCGAAACACATGAGCGGGCTTATCGTTTTCTGCCGGGTCCGGTGTTCGCCAACTTGCTCTTGGCCGACGAAATCAACCGCACGCCGCCCAAAACGCAAGCCGCCATGTTGGAGGCCATGCAAGAACGGCAGGTGAGCGCCGGCGGAAAACAACACGATTTACCCTCGCCCTTTTTCGTGCTGGCCACGCAAAACCCGTTCGAGCATGAAGGTGCGTACCCGCTGCCGGAAGCGCAGTTGGATCGGTTCCTGCTGCACATTTTGGTCGACTACCCTTCGGCAACCGAAGAGTGGGAAATTGCTCGCCGTGTTACGTCCGGCCAGCAGGGAAAAATCGAACCCCGGCTCCAAGCTCAAGACCTTCTCGCCTTGCAATCGCTGGTCGTGCGCACGCCGGTCAGCGACCAAGTATTAGGATACGCCTGGGCTTTGGTCCGGGCTTCGCGCCCCGGCCAGCCCGAAGCGCCGGAGTTCGTCAACCAGTGGGTCAAATGGGGCGCCGGTCCGCGAGGACTGCTCACCCTCATCAGCTGCGCCAAGGCCCGCGCCATTTTATATGGACGCTACCACGCCACCGTCGACGACGTGCGCGCCTTGGCCAAACCCGCGCTGCGGCATCGCATCGCGGGCAACTACGCCGCGCAAGCCAATCACCTCACCAGCGACGAACTGATCGACAAACTGCTCGCCGCCACGCCTCCCGACAAACTGTATGAACAGCCGGCGGCTTCCTGAACGTTATCTTGTTTCTGTTCCCGGAGGCGTTCCGCCCCGTTGGAGTGTACGCTTCAGCAACGACGTAGGGTCCGCTGTGCGGACCGCTTTATCCCATAGGGCGACTTCGATTAATTCATTTCAACACGGTGGGACGTGGTTTACAACGCCGAAGGCAACCCCGGTCCGCACAGCGGCCCCTATCGTTGCTGCATTGTTTCCGGAGAACTATTATGAATCGTTTCACATTCACGATTTTCGCGTGGGCCGTTTTTCTCACGTCGGCTGTTGCAGGCGCTCCCGTGGAGTTGTTTGTGGCCAGCAACGGCCACGACCAAAACCCTGGAACGCGCGAAAGGCCGCTCAAAACTTGCTTGGCGGCGCGAAACGCGCTCCGAAACCTGCGGGCCACGGGCAATTTGCGCAATGAGGGCGCGATCGTTTCGATTCGCGGCGGAACCTACGAATTTACAGAACCGTTGGTTCTCGACCGTCAAGATGGCGGGACCAACAACGCCCCGATCGTTTATCGCGCGGCGCCTGGAGAGAAAGTGCGTCTGACCGGATCGCGGCGCATTGAAAACTTTCTTCCCGTCGCGGAGGCTCGGGTTCTGAAAAAAATAGCTCCCAACGCACGCGGCAAAGTTCTTGTCGCCGACCTACGGGCCAGCGGCGTCGAAGACTTTGGCAAGGTTGCCGCCAAAGGACAGCGGCTGGAGGTTTTCTTTCAAGACACGCCGATGCAACTTGCCCGTTGGCCAAATGAATGGTTTACAAAAATACTCGACGTCGTTGGCGACACCTCGTTCAAGTCGCATGGAATTCCTGGAACGAAGGAAGGTTGGTTTACTTACGACGGAGACCGGCAGAGTAGTTGGGCGGATGAAAAAAATGCTTGGCTGCACGGCTATTGGTTTTGGGATTGGTCGGATTCGTTCGAGAAAATTGATTCCATCGACACGGCCGCCAAAACGATTCGACTCGCACCGCCCTATCACCACTATGGCTATCGCAAGAACCAACGGTATTACGCGATCAACCTCTTAACCGAACTGGACCAACCCGGCGAATGGTTCGTTGATCGTCAGGCGGGGCTACTCTACTTCTGGCCGCCGGCGCCCATTGAAGAGGGAAGTGTCACGGTCGCGGTGCTTCCGCGATTAGCGCAGGTGCGGAACAGTGAGGGAATCGTCTTCAAGGGCCTTACTTTCGAAGGAACTCGGTCAACCGCCATAGAAATACAAGACTCTCAAGACTGCCGTATCGAACGTTGCACGATTCGCAACACGGGCAGTTGGGGAGTGGTTATTCGCGGCGGCTCGCAATGCGAGGTTCGTCGCACGGAACTCTACGCCTTGGGCGAGGGAGGAATCTCGCTCAGCGGCGGCGACCGCAAAACACTCACACCAGCGAACCATGCGGTAATCAGCAATCATATCCACGGTTTTGGCAGAATCTATCGAACTTATCGCCCTGCCGTTGGCGTCTCTGGAGTCGGCCAGCGGGTTGCCCACAACCTCATCCACGATGGCCCGCACAACGCTATTCAACTCGGTGGAAACGATCATATCATCGAATTTAACGAAATTCACAACGTCTGTTTCGAGACCGGCGACGTGGGTGCATTTTACATGGGTCGCGATTGGACCCAGCGCGGCACGATCATCCGCCATAACTACTTTCACGACATCCGCGGCCCCGGCTTGCACGGCGCAATGGCCGTCTATTTGGACGACGCCACAAGCGGGATTCAGATTATCGGCAACGTTTTTAATCGCGCCGGGCGAGCGGCGTTCATCGGCGGCGGGCGAGATAATATCGTCGATAATAATATCTTCGTCGATTGCCAGCCGTCGGTCCATGTCGACGCCCGCGGCGTCGGTTGGATGCACGAAACGATCACCGGAATAATGCCCCAGCGTCTACAATCCATGCCCTATCGGCAGTCGCCCTGGAAAGATCGCTATCCGCAGTTGTTGACACTCTTGGAGGACGAACCAGGGCGGCCAAAGTACAACGTGGTGCGCCGCAACATCTCCTGGGGAGGAACGTGGCTCAACGCAGACAAAAAGGCCCGGCCACTGATCGTTTTTGAAAAGAACTTGCTCGACGTCGATCCGCTCTTCGTGGGCGACCCGCGCTCTCCGAACGCCACGATTCTCGATTTCCGTCTTCGTCCTGAGTCGCCCGCGTTGAAAATCGGGTTTGAACCGCTCCCGCTGGAGAAAATTGGGCTTTTGAAATGATTCCCCAGTGATGCGAGCAACGATAGGGGCTCAAGCGACGTAGGGTCCGCTGTGCGGACCGAGGTTATACTTCAACGTTGCCAACCAATTCTCACCGTGTTGCAATGGAGATCATCGAAGTGTGTTTCGAAGTGGTCGCATGAGACAAACCGCTGCCCAACTATCGCCGCGCTCATGTTCCCGGAGGAACCTTTTTCTTTACGGTTGGGTCGAAAAAGGCGTTTACGATTTGAATTGGGGGAGCGGCCGGGAGCAGCCCGTCGCCATTCCCAAACTCAATCGCAACGTTGGGGAGTGATTCCGGTCCGCATAGCGGACCCTACACTGTTGATCGACGTTCGAGTCTGGACCTCACCGTCGGGCGGCGTCAGCGACGATTCGTAGGGTTTTCAATTGGTGCGGGTCCTCTGTCCGATTTACCGCAGCCGCTTTTTCAGCTCGCCTTCGAGTTCGGCGGCCTGAATGTTGCGGCTGACCACGTTGCCTTTTTTGTCGACCAGAATGGTGGTGGGCAGGGTGAGAATGCCCATCTCGTTGGCCAGGCGGCTGTCGAGACCGCCTTCTTCGTGGAGATTATGCCACGGCAGTTTGGCGGTTCGCAGGAAGTCGATCATTTCCTGCTTTTGGTTATCGAGGTTGACGCCAATGATCGCCAACCCGCGTCGAGCGTACTTGGTTTGAAGCTGCTTCAGAATTTGCATGTCTTCCTTGCAGGGTCCGCACCAAGTGGCCCAGTAGTGAATCACGACCATCTTGCCGGCGTAGGACGCGACGTCAACCGGTTTGCCGGTGGCGCTCACGCCGCGCAACTTCATTTTTTTGCCGACCGATTCAATTCTGCGTATGGCGCCGGCCGACTTGGCGGCCTGAGATTGCTTGGGAAAGTCCTGGACGATTCTGGCATACCAGGCGATGGCTTTTTTGTCTTGCCCGGCGAATTCCTCGGCCAAGGCGAGTTGCAACATGGCTTCGGCGGAATCTTCGGCTTGGGGAAAATCCTCGACAAAGGTTTCGAGGTCTTCCAGCCATTTCTCTTGCACCTTGGCGAAGTCGGCGTCGGCGGCCTGCAACGACTTTCCGTACCCCGCCGACAAATAACGAAACTTCACATACGCGGCGAGTTCGTGGTCGTCTTTTTCCAACTGTTTGTAGAACGTTTGCAGACGTTTCTCGCCGCCGGGATACTCTCCCGTTTGCACGGCGGCGCTAACGATATCGGCAAGCTGCTTGCTCCAATTCTCGCGTTCTTCGCCCTGGGTGGCGGCAACCAGCTTAAAGAGCACGTCGGCGCGTAGGATTTGCAACTTGGCGCGTTTGGCGCCGGTCGCCACGGCCAGCGATTTGTCGGCGTCTTCGAGCGCGGTGAGCAGCTTTTGTGTTTCTTCGCTGAGCCCTCCCACGGCTGAACCTTCGACATCGACCGGCGTGGAAAGCGAAGCCTGGAAGAAGTAGCCGGCATCGGCCAAGTCGGCCTGCCCTTCAAGTAAATTGCCGGGAAGATCGATCAAACGCCAAGCTTGGCCGACGTGAATCAAGGTGCCGATCACGACTTGCTGGTGCTTGCCATCGGTTTCCACGACGGCGGCCACATTTTCATAGACGGTCAGATCTCGCGTGGATCCGTCTTGTCCGGCTGGCACCACGCCGGGACGGGTCCCGCCGAAATGCACCCATTGCGAATTTTTCTTGATTTTGTTTTGGCGACTGGCCAGGGCTTTGAATCCGGCTTCGGCGGCCGATATTTTTTGCCCCAGCTCGCGTTCTTTTTTCTGGCTGAGGCCGAGTTGCTTGAGTTCAGCCGGCGAAAGCAGAAGACGGCGAAACTGCTCGACATTTCGATTCTTCAAGGCGTTCACGACTTCCTCCGTCACTTCCTCGGCGGAAATCGCTTTCCATTTTTGAATGTGCCCCTCTTCGTTGGCGTCGATTCCCCAACGCGTGCCGCTTGTGCCTAGCCAGCGATGCTGGTCGGCCTTGCCGTTGAAGTCGCTATCGACATCGCGATAAATTTCGATGCCGTTCTGGAAGTAGCACCAGAGGTCGACCTTGTTATCGATGTTTGTGTCGAGGAATCGTCGCAGCAGTCGGCCGGCGCTATCGAAAACTTCCCAGCCCTTGACGCCTTTTTCCGTCGCGGAGCGAACCGTGCAGCTTTTGGCCTCTTCAGCAGTTGGTCGGTCGTATTCAATCTCCCGCTGGAGAGGCTTGAGCGCCAGGGCGGCTGCGGCTGAAGGCTTGGCGGCCAGAACGTCCGACCCCGAAGCCAGAATCAATAAACCCACGCTCGCGGCGCCGGCAAAGCGTCGAATTGCTTGAAACATCGTTCAGCACCCTTCTCAAGTTCAAAAAACACAGCTTCAATAAACACAGCTTCGGCAACTCGCCAATCTAACAGGCCGCACACGCCCGCGGCGCGCAGCAAGACCCGCCTTCTACGATCTTCGGACAGTTCCTCGCCGGAGCATCATTTATTCGCACCGGTTCTTCCGATTATACTGAATTTCGGGTGAAGTTGTGTTAGAAGGTATAAGGAGAAACGGCGACAGATCCAGTTTTTGACTCGCCCGCCTCTGGCTCTCCGGTAGCATGACCTCTCCGGTAGCATGACGACGGTTGGAGAGAGAATCGCAACCGCAATTTGCGATTCAGCAAGTATGTCAAAGGTGCGTAAGCCGCCCCGGAAACAGCGTCAGTTCGGTGTCTGTGTTGGATCGCTCACGCGGGCATTATGTCAGACGCCAAGAGGGGGCCACAAGGTAAACAAGGCCGGCAGGCAACCCGAATCGCCGCAGCGCTATGCAAGTTCTTGTTCCAGCAGCCAGTCTTCTAAAATAACGTGCTCCACCAGAAGCACGCGGAGCAAGGCGGTTCGTTCGGGCAACAGGGCGCTGAGCCAGGGCCGTTTGACCAAACGCGCCATCGTGCGAGTTCCAATTTGCGCCTCCACCTGAGCGCCGACGTTCTCTCGCAAACGCTTGTAGGTGGCCGGAAAAATGTTCGGCGCCGGCCCCACATGGATCACCGTTTCGATGCCTGAGGTGAGCGTATGGTAGATGGCGTCCCAGAGTTGTTGCGGGTGGTCGATCCATTGGCGGAGGAGTTCGCGCGTGTTGGCGTCGGTATAGCTGACCGCGCCGGTGGCGAGGGAAAAGATGGGAGGTTTCGGTTCGCGGAAGCCGCCGGGAATTTGATGCATCATCTGCGAGCAGCGGTCGGCAATGCATTTTTCCCAAACAATGGGAGTGTGCAAGGGAGGCCAGCGTTTGTCGTTTTTGCGAAGATAAACTCGCTCGTCGGCTGTGTCAGAAAGACGTTTGTGGAACCGGGACAACGAGTCTTGTTGGCCCATCAGGAGGGCGGAGTTGGGGGACAGATAGGTCGAGACGCCCACCACTCCGCAGCCCTCTTGGTTGGTCAAGAGGCAGTCTCGAATAATCTCGTCGACCGGCAATTCGTTGCCGCGTGAAAACAGAATGCCGAGCGTTACGTCGCGGGCCAACTCCACGCAGTCGTCGGCCAAAGCCAGCGGAATTTGCAGCGCCTCATGCAGGCCAATCACGCCGCCGGCGGCCAACGCCGTGATTTCGCCCAGGCTGTAGCCCATCGCCAAACGGGCGTCGGCGTACTTCACTCCATGAAATTCCTCCAGTAGACGAATCTGCGAGATTTCCATCGCCACGATCAAGGCGATGGCGTCGCCATACGAGGCCAGATCCGTCTCGCGGCGCTGCCGCACGCGCTCGGCTAAGTCGCAACGGCGACCGGCGACCTTTCGAACGATTTCCGAGGCTTCGTCCAGGCAAGCCTTTACCACAGGACCGTAATCGGGCCGGGCGAGTAATTCGTCGCTCCGGCCGAGGTTGGTTACGTTGTAGCCTCGAAAGGCAAAGGCGGCGGCCGCTAATCGCTCGCTGAGCTGCTTCTGGTCCATGCTGTTGATAATCGTTTGTGGCAGCCTGCCGTTATGATACAAAGAGCGTTACGCAATCAGCGAACCGAAAACGAGGGAAACGGCTGAGAGAAACGGCGTTGACTCAATCCCAATCTTCTTGTTTTCCCAAGCCGCCGCGCCAAGCCTCCAGCGACTTCAACACTTCGTCCCGATCTTCGCGCGTGGCCCACACGGATTCGTCTTGTTCGAGATGTATTTCGTATTGCCCTTCGCGAGAGCAGTCTTCGTGGCCGCAGAAATGAGGCACGTCGGAAATCCACACAATGCGATACATGGGAATGTGTTTGTCGTCGGCGAAACAAAATATCGAATCCATCTCTTTCTACTCCAGGAATGCAGGACGTGTTTCCCCGTTTATTTTACACCAGCAGGTTTCGCCGCCAATAGACATAGACATTGCCGCCGGGCCGTTCTTATTTCCCCAGCTCTTGCGAGCGCAATGTGGCTTGTTTGACCGCCGCAATGGCGGCGGAGCGCAAGCCGCCGTCTTCCAGTGCTTGTAATCCCGCGATGGTTGTTCCGCCAGGGCTGGCGACGCGGTCTTTCAAAACAGCGGGATGCTCGCCTGTTTCGAGCACCATGCGTGCGGCGCCCAGCAACGTTTGAGCCGCCAACCGCAAGGCCACGTCGCGGGGCAGACCCATCTGCACGCCGCCATCGGCCAATGCTTCCAGAAAGACATAGGCGTAAGCCGGCCCGGAACCGGAAAGACCCGTGACGGCGTCTAGCAATCGCTCCTCGACTTTTACCGCAACCCCCACCGATTCTAGTAATTGCGAGAGCAAGGTTTCGTCTTCCGAGGTTGCGCCTGCTCCCAAGCTGAATCCGGCGGCGCAACTGCCAACCAGGCAAGGCGTATTGGGCATCACCCGGATCACACGTTCGGAGCCCAGTCCGGCGGTCAGCCGTTTGAGGGGGATTCCCGCCGCAATTGAAACGAAGAGTTTGCCGTCGCTGAGGGTTTTGGCGTCGGCCATGGCGGCGTCGATGTATTGTGGTTTGACCGCCAGGAAGATCACATCGGCCGCAGCCACGACTTGCTTGTTGTCGGCAAAGGTGGTTGCTCCGGGCGCCGCACTGGAAAATGCGTTTCGTGCGTCGGCCGAGGGATCGGCGGCTAGTAAATCGGCGCCGCTTGCCAGTCGGGCGCCGACAAAACCACCCGCCAACGCACGGGCCATTTGCCCCGCGCCGAGAAATCCTATTTTTTGCATTTGAGCCATGCCGATTATTTGTCTCTCTGGCGCTGGGCGAACCGTTGGAGTGTACGAACAACAACAAGATAACGTTTGGGAAGCCTCAATAGCAATGTATTAAGCATCGCGCGGAAAATTAGTGTCGTAGCCATGCTCGCCAGAGCGTGGGATGGTTCACCGCTCACCCACCGTCTGGCGACGATGGCTACACAAATGCGACCGTTATTTATCGAGCGGTGCTAACTGGCCAGGGCCGCCTTTGGGCGGCCGCCGCTTGGTTTGCGTGAAATATAGGCCCACAGGCCGACGGCGCCGAACAGCACGCCGGCGCTGACCCACTGGGAAATCGTGAGCGAAGTTCCCCACAGGCCGGGTTCGTCGGTTCTGATGATTTCGAGCAGAATGCGAGTGATGGGATACAACGTGATCAGCAGTGCGAACACTTCGCCATCGTGGCGGCGAAACGGGTAATACACCCACAAAAAGAAGAACAGCAAGGCGCCGTTGATCGAGCTGTAAATCTGAGTAGGATGCACCGGCAAACTCCGCTTTGGCAAACGTTCGACGCTCCAATGGGCGGCGCGTCCGTCGGCGAATTCGAGCGTCATGCTGCGATCGTTGAATTGCATCAGCGTGTGTAGGGCGGCGGCGGTTTTTATCTCGGGAAAACGCACGCGAACAATACGATCACCCACCGCAAGCCCCGCGATGTTCGCCGCGCCGCCGGGCGTGAGCGACGTGATCATGGGCGACGCCTCGAACGTGATTCCTTCGATGCCGAACCGTCGCAAGTCGAGTTGGCTGGGCAGGGCGTCGGCGGGAATGGGCAACGATAAAGAGCGGCCGTCGTCGGTTTCCAGCGTCAAATTCTTTCCCGCGAAGTCGGCAACCGCCAACGCGCCGCGCAAGGCCCGCACCGGCGGAAGTTGTATCGACTTCACAACGGCGCCCGTCGAAACCCCGGCTTGTTGGGCGGCGGAATGGGGCGCCACCCACTGAACGACCACTTGGCCTTGTTTGTTTTCCCCCAGGCGAATGCCGTGCAACAAACCTAACTGGTGCTGGCGGGCGTACGGAGGACTCTGCGCCGGAAACTGCAACGCCCACGTCTGTTGCGACAAATCTCCGTAACAGCAACCGTTTAGCAAGCAGCCGATGCGGCCGATGGAAAGCCCAATCAATAAACTCGGCGCGATCAAATCGGCCACCGCGAGCGCTGGCAGCGCATGCCGTCGGACGAAAAAAAACGCCGCCGCCAAGGCGCCGATGAAAGATCCATACACGACCAACCCGCCCTGCGTGACATTGGCCATGGCGGCCAAGGTTTCGGCGAGGGTTTCCCGCTGGAACTGCCCCTGGTAATTCTGTGCGATGTAAAACAGCCGGGCGCCGAAAATGCCCAAGGCGAACATCCAAAAGGCGAGCGAATAGATGAGGTCGGGGGCGATGCCGACACTTTTCGCGCGCCAAGCGGCTAGCCCAACACCGGTGCAGACGGCAATCAGCAGCATCACGCCGTAGCCTCGAATCGGCAAACCGCTCGCACCAAGACCGGTCGCCATTTCCAAACGCGGCAAGAGCAGCCAAATCATCAGCGCCACGACCACAAACACCGGAAGATAGCCGCGTGTTTCGGCGTTGAATCCCTGCCGACGAAAGAGCCAGGCGAGATACGCCGCACAAAAGACCGCCCACAAAATCAACAGCCAGCCGGCGCCAAACAGCGGGAGCCCAAAAACTTCGTGAGGAATGGTGAAAAGAGTTTGCCTCAAGGATTACGCCCCAAAAAAGAACCATTGTCTCGGAAAAAACATCTCTTTCCGATCGCGACCGGTAACTTAACATTCGTCGGAAAATAAGTGACGAACGCCATGATAAAAACACCGCGCGCTTGTTTGCGATTCAGCAGGAAATAGTTTAACCACACAGCACACCGCGACCATAGCGCGGCCGGCGGCCGCAACCAAAAAAACGTTTTTGCCACGGAGCACACCGAGAAAATGCTGGAAAGTTAAGAATGCAAGTTGTGAACAGGCTATGACGCGGAGAAAAGTGAGCCAAAACTTAATGATTTGAAGCATCGGCCGACGATCAAACTCAGTGGTTACATTTTTTTGTCGCTTGTTTGTGTTTCGCGTCTTGTAAACTCCAACGGTGCGGCGGGAGTAGCACGTAAGTGAAACGCTCACGCAGCGCCGGAAACTCGACTGCTATTTCCAGCTTGGACGCCTATTCTTTCGCCCAGCCGTAAGCCCCTATTTGAGCAGTTGGCATCGATTTCATTCAATGCCAAATGTTACAATTGCCTTTTGGCGTCGGCTTGAAGGCCGAAACACACTACCGTACACTACTTACGACGTTTCCTCATCCATCCTTTGAACGGCCGAACCATGGCGACCGCCACCGAAATCGCCCACCAACGCTGTCTTTCTCCCACCTGCGGGGCGACGTTCAGTGTAGACGAAGTTCGGATCAATTGTTCGAGTTGTGGTAGCCTGTTGGATGTGGTCTACGATTGGGATCGCGCCCGGCCGCCCAAAAGCCTGCAAGAGTTCGAAGCCAAATGGTCGCGTCGTTACGATCCGCTCTGCTTCAGCGGCGTCTGGCGATTTCACGATTTACTCCCCTTCGCGCCGCCGGAAAAAGTGGTCACGGTGGGCGAAGGTCAAACGCTCTTGCAGCAGGCCGACGTAGTGGCGAAATACGCCGGTTTGAACGCCGGTTCGTTGTTCTTGCAGTACGAAGGCATGAACCCTTCGGGCAGTTTCAAGGACAACGGCATGTCGGCGGCCTTCACGCACGCCCACATGGTCGGCGCCAAACGCGCCGCCTGCGCATCTACGGGAAACACCAGCGCCTCTCTGGCCATGTACTGCGCCGCGACGCAGCTGATGCGCGCCGTGATTTTTATTGGCGCCGGAAAAATCGCCTACGGGAAACTCTCGCAGTCATTGGAATATGGGGCGCTCACGGTGCAAATCGCGGGCGATTTCGACGACGCCATGCAGCGCGTGCGCGAAGTCTCGGAGCGGCTGAATATCTATCTGGTCAATAGCGTGAATCCTTTTCGTCTTGAAGGCCAGAAGACGATCATGTACCGCGTGCTGGAAGCACTGCGTTGGGAAACGCCCGATTGGATCATCGTGCCCGGCGGAAATCTGGGTAATAGCAGCGCCTTCGGCAAGGCGTTCATGGAACTCCAGGAGTTGGGCCTGATCGACCGCATTCCCCGGCTGGCGATTATCAACGCCACGGGCGCCAATACGCTTTACGAACTGGTGGAAAATCGGGGCCTGCGGTTCAACGCCGGACGCATCGACGACGACATCACCACGAAATACAGGCAAGATTTGGACGCGGAAAACAAAAAAGCCTCGACCATCGCGAGCGCCATCGAGATCATTCGCCCGGTCAATCTATCCAAATGCTTGCGCGCCTTGGACGTCTGCGACGGAGTGGTGCGCGAAGTTTCCGACCAGTTGATTCTCGACGCCAAGGCCAAGGTTGGCGCCGGCGGCATCGGCTGCGAACCGGCCAGCGCCGCCAGCGTGGCGGGCGCCAAGCTGCTGGTTGAACAAGGCGTGATCGCACGGAGCGACCGCGTCGTTTGCATTCTCACCGGCCACCAACTCAAAGACCCCTCCGCGACAATCGCCTACCACACGACCGATCAGGAAAAATTCAACGAAGTGTTGGGCAGCCGCGGCGTGAAACGTGCTTCGTTTGCAAACCGGGCGGTGGTGGTGCCCAATGAACTGGAGCAAATCATTAAAGCCATTTCGCTGTACAGCTAGCACCTATCGAGACCAAATGACCACCACACGAATTGCTATTAACGGCGCCGCCGGTCGGATGGGCCAACGACTCATCGCTCTGGGCAGCCAGGACGAATCCTTGGAAATCGTGGCCGCCTTGGAGTACGCCCAACACCCCGAACTGGGGCGCGACGCCGGCGAATTGGCCGGCGTCGGCAAAATTGGCGTTCCGCTGGCGGCTGAACTGGGCGAATCGCCGCAAGTGGTGATCGACTTTTCCGTCCCGCAAGGCGCCGAAAAAATCACGGCCTGTTGTGTTCGCCATGAGATACCGTTGGTCATGGCGACCACCGGCCTCAGCGACGCTCAACGCACCGCCGTGGAAACCGCAGCACACGAAATCCCCGTGGTCTGGGCGCCGAACATGAGTTTGGCGGTCAATCTGACCTTCAAACTGGCCGAATACGCGGCCCGCGCGTTGAAAGACTACCCGCGCGGCGCCGATGTCGAAATCATTGATCGGCACCACCGCTTCAAGGAAGACGCCCCCAGCGGAACTGCGCTCTTCTTCGGCAAGGTCATCGCCGAAGCCATGGGACAAACCTCCCACGTGCATGGACGCCACGGTCAAATCGGAAAACGCGCCCAGAGCGAAATCGGTTACCATGCCTTGCGCGTGGGCGATAATCCCGGCGAGCACCAAATTGTGTTTGGACTGCTGGGCGAAACGGTGGAGCTTTCCGTCAAGGCGACCACTCGCGATTGCTACGCATCGGGCGCGCTGGCCGCCGCCCAATTTCTCGCCGACCAAGGTCCTGGCTTGTACAACATGTACGACGTTCTAGGACTTTAGCAACCGTGCCGAAACAGGCTCCCGGTTGTAGTCTAAAAAGCCCGGCTTTTCATCATGCCGGGCTTTTTATTCGGTAGGTAAATTCGGGGCTGTTGTTCGCCCGAGCGCCATCCCGAATTGGCGCCCAAGAAACCTCGCTTTTTGAAATGGTTTTTCAGGGGTTTTAGTGGCTGATTGCAGTCCAATTCAATTCACTTTCGTGTTGTTCGCGCCTTTCGTGGTTCCCTTTACGATGACCTGCGTGGTTACATTCTTTTGTTCCATCCTTTCGCAGGGGGCATTTTACAACCACGAAATACACGAACGGCACGAAAGAAGAAGAGCAACCGTTCTCAGATTCTGCACTGTCGGCCGGATGTTATCGCAAATTCCCGCGGCGCCGGCGGAAGTTCAGATATTGTTCGGTGGTTTCTAGGCGGACATTGCAACGGTCGAGTAGAGGAGGAGCGTCAATGACGCCCCTCCCCCCTCATCAAACCGGACGTGCGGATTTCCCGCATCCGGCTTACCAAAGGCATTTCGTCGGTCGGCACACGCAGACTCAGCGGTCTCCACGGAACTTCTTT
>JAJRWU010000060.1 GCA_024276655.1 Planctomycetota bacterium | reverse complement strand
GTGTGATCCGTGCAATCCGTGGTTCATTTATTACACGCTCAGGGCCGCTCTTGAAATGACTGGAATAAATGAGGAACAATCACGCCGTTGCACGGCAATGAGTTTAATAATTCAAAACCGCCAAGTCGTCACTCATTTCGCAAGCGGTCCTGAACAACTGCGGCAAATGATTGATCAAGAAAAACCAAGAAACAAGGTGAACGGTTACAGGAAAACTTACCGCGCCACGCGTTCGATGTCGCGGCCCGCATCGGCCAAGAGTTCCGAGCAGCGGGTGAAAACGCCTTCGGCGTCGAGCTGCAAATCGGCCAGGAGTTCCTTGCGTTCGGCGTGTTCGATGTAATGGTCGGGAATGCCGAGCCGCGAGACCTTCGAGGCGTCGAGACCGGCCGCGGCGGCGGCTTCCAATACCGCGCTGCCGAAGCCGCCGGCGAGCACGCCCTCTTCCACCGTCAAGACAAACGGCTGGTCGCGCACGGCGGGCAGAATTGTTTTTTCATCCAGCGGCTTGAGAAATCTCGCGTTAATAACCTCGATTTCGATACCCTGTTCTCGCAGGCGGTCGGCCGCGCGGAGGCAGTTCGAGAGCAAGGCGCCGCAACACACAATGGCCCCGTCGGCGCCGCTGCGCAACACTTCGGCTTGGCCCAATTCCAACGGCGTTCGCTCGCCGCCGGCCGTTTCAGCTGACGATTTGGGGTACCGAATCGAGCAAGGTCCGGCCAGTGAGAGACGAAACGCGATCATCGCTTCGAGGTCGTGTGCGTCGCCGGGCGCCATCACGACCATGTTCGGAAAAATTCTCATGAAGGCCAAGTCGAACACGCCGTGGTGGGTGGGGCCATCGGGTCCGACGACGCCGCTGCGGTCGAGCAGGAAGGTCAGGGGTAAATTTTGCAGCGATACTTCCTGAAAGATTTGGTCGAAACTGCGTTGCAGGAAAGTGCTGTAAATATCGACCACCGGCCGCAAGCCGGCTTTTGCCTGACCGGCGGCGAAGGCCACCGCGTGCGATTCGCAAATGCCGGTATCGAAAAAACGCGTGGGGAAATCACGACGAATGGCCTCCAGCTTGTTGCCCTGGCACATGGCGGCGGTGAGCACCGTGACACGCTCGTCGGCCGCCATCTGGCGAGCCAGCGCCGCGCTCGCGATTTGTGTGTACGACTTGCCGCCGGCGGTTGCCGGCGCTGTTTCCTCGGTGAGCGCCGTTTTCTCGGTGGGCGCCGTTTTACTGTCGTCCGATGCCGGATGGAACTGCGGCGGCGCGTGAAAGAAGACGGGGTCGTCGGCCGCCGGTTGGTAACCGTGCCCTTTCTCGGTAACCACATGCAGGAGCACGGGGTCGTCGAGCCCCTTGACCATCTCGAGGTATTTTCTCAGCAGCCGAATATTATGGCCTTCGATCGGGCCGAAATAGCGGAAACCCAACTCCTCAAACAGCATGCCGCCATGCACGCCCGCCTTGACCGCCTCTTTCAACTGGGCCAGAAACCGCTCCGCCGGATCGCCAAACAGCGGCACGTTGTTGAGTATTTTCGTAATTTCGGTTTTCAGGCCAGTATAAAAAGGATTCGAACGCAGCCGGTCGAGGTAATTCGCCATGCCGCCCACACGCGGGCAGATCGACATTTCGTTGTCGTTGAGAATCACGAGCAACGGTTTTTTCATGCCGCCGGCGTTGTTCATGGCCTCATAAACAATGCCCGAGGGGAACGCCCCATCGCCGATGACGGCCACCTAATGGCGGTCGGCATGGTTCCGCAGGCGGTCGCCGCTGCCAAGCCCCATGACCGTCGAAACGCTGCACCCGGCATGACCGGTCATGAAAAGATCGTAAGGACTTTCCTCCGGGTTGGGGTAACCCATGAGGCCGCCCTTGGTGCGAATCGTGCTGAATTCGTCGTAACGGCCGGTGACCAGCTTATGCGGGTAGACCTGATGCCCGGTATCCCAGATGAGGCGGTCGGAGCGGAAATCGAATACCACGTGCAGGGCGATACACAGTTCGACCACGCCCAAATTGGAGGCGAAATGCGCCGAACGCGTGGCCAGCAAATTGCAGAGAACATCGCGCACTTCCGCCGCCAACAGATCCAACTCACCGCTCGACAGGTTGCGCAGGTCGTCGGCCGACTTTATTTGCGGAAGTAATTTATGCGGCAGTGTTTTACCCGGAGTTTCATGCGGCATGGCTATTGATTCCTTTCCAGAACGAACGTTGCGAGCGAGTCAAATCCTTTCGCTCGGACCCCCCAGGGGCTGATCTGCTCCCGGGCCGCTTGAATTAATGCAGCAGCCTCGGCTCGACTCTTCTCCGCACCCATTATAGTCGGAAAAGTGAGTTTTCCCCGAGCCGAATCTTTTCCCGTCCTTTTTCCCACAGCCGCCTCGTCGCCCTGAAAATCGAGCAGGTCGTCGACGATCTGGAAGGCCAGCCCCAGTTTTTCTCCATACGCAACCAGCCGGCCTGTTTGTTCATTGTTGGCGCCGCCCACCAAACCGCCCAGCAAAACCGAAACGCGAATCATGGCGCCCGTTTTTCTCCGGTGGATGTGTTTGAGCATGGCCAGGTCGCCATTAGAAAATTCCGCGTTGAGGTCGTCGGCTTGCCCGCCAACCATGCCCTCCGCCCCGGCGGCGGCGGCCAGATGGGCGCAACACAAGGCGGCGGTTTGCGGCGGTTGTTGGTGGCGCGCCAGCACTTCAAAAGCCAGAGTGAGTAGGGCGTCGCCCGCCAAGATAGCCGTCGCTTGGCCGAATTTGGCATGACAACTCGGCCTGCCGCGGCGCATGTCGTCGTCGTCCATGGCGGGTAGGTCGTCGTGGATGAGCGAATAAGCGTGGAGCATTTCCACCGCACAGGCTGCCGGCAGGGCGTCTTCCCTAGTGGAACCGCAAGTTTCGGCCGCCATTAACACCAACAGCGGCCGCAGTTTCTTGCCGGGCCCCAGCAAGCTGTAGCGAATGGCTTCCTTTAAGTGGGCGGGGCAATCGGCGCCGAAGCTGGTGTACGATTCCAGCGCGGCGTTGATCAGAGGACGCACCTCGGCGGCATAGTTGCGAAAAAAAGTAGAGTCGGCCATTCCTATGACGATATGAGTGTGAGTCGCATGGGCGGGCGGAGGCGTCGCCCACCACGCGCGGGAGGCGACCGGCAAGCCGCTCGAAATACGCTCTAAATGGAGAAGGCGGAAAAAACACGGGGCGGGAAAATCTGGAGATGCAACAGCGCAACGCCAGACGCCAAGAAGTATATTCCAAAAGGCGCCCGCCGAGAATCGGTGAGCGAAAATGTGGCCGTTGTCGGCAGAGTCAGGATAACACCTGCCCCAGGGCTATTCCAGGCATTCGAACGCGACTTAGAACTCCTAACATAACCCCTGTTTGGCGTTTCAAACACGGAGTTTGATGCTGACCTACCAAGTTGTGTTAGAAGGTATTAGCACCGCTCGATAAATAACGGTCGCATTTGTGTAGCCATCGTCGCCAGACGGTGGGTGAGCAGTGAACCATCCGACGCTCTGGCGAGCATGACTATGACACTAATTTCCCGCTCGCTACTGACCTGTACGACGGGCGCTCCTGACGCGTCGCAAAGAACGCCGTGGGCGGCTGGCGGAATGGCAAGGCATAAACCGGGCAACCGGCATCGTACTCCTTCGA
Organism: Planctomycetota bacterium; assembly: GCA_024276655.1. Taxonomy (GTDB): domain Bacteria; phylum Planctomycetota; class Planctomycetia; order Pirellulales; family Pirellulaceae; genus SZUA-33. Next base: position 7,034 of record JAJRWU010000060.1, on the reverse strand, counting down.
AAACGGCCGCCCGCCGGTTTGCGCCCAAATTCGCGGTTTGGAGTTTGCGAATAAAGGGGTAGAATGCCGATCAAGAAAGACACGAGGTTGAGTGCAACTTGGCGCGTCGGATGAAGGAACAGACATTGATGAAGAATACGCTCGCAGTCATTCTGGCCGGTGGAAAAGGCTCCCGTTTAGATCCCCTCACGCGCGACCGCGCCAAGCCGGCGGTGCCGTTTGGAGGGGCTTATCGAATCATCGACTTTGCCCTCTCGAATTGCCTCAACAGCGGCATCCGCAAGATGATGGTGCTCACGCAGTACAAGGCGTTGAGCCTCGATCGGCATATCAATCTGGGCTGGCGGCGGTTTTTCTGCCGTGAGTTGGATGAATTCATCGATGTCGCTCCGCCGCAGCAACGCATCGACGAGCATTGGTACCAAGGCACCGCCGACGCCGCCTATCAAAACATTTATGCGATGGAAAAAGAGCGGCCGGAGTATGTGGTCATTCTGGCCGGCGACCATATCTACAAGATGAACTACCAAACGATGGTGGAGCATCATATCGCGAGGAAGGCCGACCTCACCATCGGCGCGCTGCGCGTGCCCTGCTCCGAGGCAAACCGCTTTGGCGTGATGCAGGTTTCCGAGCAAGATCGGGTGATTGGCTTCGAGGAAAAACCGGCGCATCCCAAAACCATTCCCGGAGACGACCAACACTGCCTGGCCTCCATGGGAATATATGTTTTCACCGCGAGGTTCCTCTTTGAGCAGCTTTGCCAAGACGCCACCCAGCCAGACAGCGCCCATGATTTTGGCCGCAACATTATTCCCTCCATTATCGACGAGCATCGCGTCGTGACATTCAATTTCCGCGATGAAAACCGCAAGCAAAACGCCTACTGGCGCGATGTCGGCACGCTCGACGCCTACTACGACGCCAACATGGATCTGGTCGCGGTCGATCCTTTGCTGAACGTCTACGATAACAATTGGCCGCTCCGGACGCATCACCCGAACTTTCCGCCGCCGAAATTTGTGTTCGGAGAAAAAGGCGACGGCGCGCGAGCCGGCCGCGCAACCGATAGCATCGTTTGCCAGGGCAGCATTGTTTCCGGCGGGCAGGTCGAACATTCCATTCTGGGCCCGGCGGTGCGCGTTAATAGCTACGCCCACGTGGAGGATTCGATTCTGTTCGAGGGCGTCGATATCGGCCGCAGCGCCAAGGTGCGCCGCGCCATCATCGACAAAGGCGTGCATATTCCGGCCGGCGCCAGTATTGGCTACGACTTGGAAGTCGATCGGCGGCGAGGTTTCACGGTCAGCGAAAACGGCATTGTCGTGATCGCCAAGGACGACGGCGTCGAGCACATCTTAAAACCCGAACGCGTGGCGTAAGGAATCGTCCCAAAATAACTTCCGTATTTCATCTCGGACCGAGCGGGGTGATCGCCTCGGTTATTCTTGCCAAAAACGCCGCGCAGATCAGCCGGAACGCGATAAGCATCCGGTTCTCCGCGAATGCTGTAAACCGTGAGCTAGTTCATCGGCCGAGGGAACTTATTTCGGTAACCGTTCATGATTTTCATCGGCCGCAAGAACGCAATCATCCGTTCTCGCTCGCGTTCACTCCGCGTGACACGAATGGAACAGGAGAGAACGGAGGAAACAGAGAAAAGAGCGGAATCATTCGGTATTGGCGCCGGGCAGGATCAATCTGAAAACGCCGTCCGTCGATTTCAAAACGTTAATGTTGATGATCAACCCCAGCGGAATTCCGAGGAGTTTCATGCAACTTAGTAATTGCGTTTTGTGGATGGGGCGAACCGTCTCGACGGCTTTGACTTCGACGATCAAACACTTGTTGACCAGGATATCAAGAGGAAACAAACAGGGGCCTCCGTTCTCTCCGCTCCCTCCTGTGAAAACAAGCCGGCGTAACGATGAACGTTCCAATTAAACTCCGCGAACGGGATCTTATTTCGGGACTGCCCCTATCGCGTTTGCCGGTCAATGTAGTGGTAATCGCCGCCGGTTTTCCGGGCGAGTTGTTGCATGAAGTCGGGTTCATCGCGGCGGTGTTTGCCGCGGCCGAATTCCAAACAAGAAAAAGTGACTCGTCCGGCAGATTCCTGGAGCACGCGTTTTTGCTGCGCGGGGTTCAACCCTGGTTCGTCGCCATCGGTGAGCAAAAAGACGACATCGGGCCGCAAACGCACGGCGGCCAGTATAGCGGTGAGGTGCGCCGTACCGCCGACGGCGATCAAACTTCCCACGAATGTTGCGGCGTCGGCCTTGTTTTCGTCGGTCGCCGCCGACAAACGCCCCCGTTCGAAATAGGTCAGCCGCTGGTGGTAGGCGATAATTTGAAACTGATGCACCGGTTTCAAGTTGTGCAGTGCTGTCTCTAATTCTCGTTCGGCGGCGCTGAGCACGTCTAATCCTGACGACCCCATGCTCTTGGAACGATCGATCACGAAGACAAAGCTACGCCCCAGCGCCGGCGCCGAACCGAACAGGGAGAGCGATGTTTTCGGCGCCAACCTGACCGCCTTCTTTCCATACAAAGGATCGGCGGCGATGATGGCCGCATCGCCTAGCCCGGGAAGAATGCGCGGCCTGCCTCCGGCGTGGCGGTTGGGGAGCGTGGGCAGGCGGTCGGCGAGGGGAGTGCGTAGAGGCTCCAATGCAGGCAATCCGACGGCGGCCACGTTCTCCAAGGCGGCCGAATCCGGCAAGGCGGCTTCAAACGCCGACGTTTCAGGCGCCGCGTTGGCGGCGGACTCAGAAACGTCGTCTGGTTCGTCGTAGTAAACGGTTTGGTTGGGTGTTTCCCGTTTCGCTAAAACGATTTCGATATCGCGAGGCCGCTCTTCGAACCCGCGGGGCGGGGAAGCTCTCAGCAATAACGCCAGCAGAAGCACGACGAAAATATGCATCATGAGCGACAACAACCACGCGGGCGTGGCTGGTTGGCTGGACGCGAGTGTTGGTTGGGGGCGGTCCATCATGCTCACCCACTCGGTGAAAACAACCAGCGCGAACCACTGGTTACCACAAGCAACGGCCGAATGCTGGCGACGTTCGCACGCGTCAAAGGTTCGCAGCCGATGTCCGACGCATAAACCCACGGCGGAATTATAACGCGGCGGCGCGGAGATCAATTCCCGCCGAAAGGATCGTCGTCGTCATCGCCGCCGAAGGGGTCGTCGTCGCTGGCGTCATCTCCGCCGGCGTCATTGCCGAAAGGATCGTCGCCGCCGAAGGGATCATCATCCGGCTCTTTCCCCGCCGCCGGTTTTGCGCCGCCTTCGTCTTCCGGCGATTCCTCTTCCCTAGACGCCGACAACTCGATGCCAGGACCAGAATGGACGATCGGAAACTCCAACTCCGTCTGCCGAAAACACTGGATCGACCCCGACTTGGAGCCGACGAAAATTCGATCGGTCTGAACATTCACAAAACCGAAATCGAGTCGTTCGGTGGGCAGTTCGCCAATACGCGCCCCGTTGGCGGAGTTGAGAATGTAGGTTCGCCCATGTCGGCCAACGCAGTAAATGCGGTTGTTGCTCACCGCCAACACCCGGCGAACATTCGGCGCCCACCAGAGCCCTTCCTTGTCGGCGTCGCCGACTTGTGAAGAGATGCGGTAGAGCGAGTCGTCGTCGGTGATCACGAACAGCGATTCGCCGACAACAATCGGAGGATGCCCGATCGGCTCGCCGGCGGAAAACCGCCAATTGATGTCACCGTTCTTGGCGTTGATCGAGTAGACGTAGCCGTCCAGCGAGGCGGCAAACAGTTGGTCGGGCTCGCCGAAGGTCGATTTCGCCACGATATTTCCCGACGTCTCGACGCGAAAGCGAACGTGCGGCTTGTCGGCGTCGCCGACGTAGAGCCAGCCAATATCGGTCGACCAGGCTACGCTCTCGGGCGAGACGGTCGGCTGCACCATCGCTCGGCCATTCGACTTATAAATTCGAGGACGTTCGGTCAGATCTTTGAGAGAATACGACTCCAACTCACCAGAAATGAGCGGCACATGAATCAGTTTTTCGCTCATCGCGGGGCCGGCGCCGGGCGAGCCGCCCAGCCGTCGACGTGCGAGAGAGGTGCCGTCGGCCGCATTCAATACATATAAGTAGGAGCCATTGACGACCGCCACGAATTTATCGTTGGCGGCCGGAGCGTAATTCGGGTAATCCGATTTGCCGATCGACGCCATCCAACGCGTGCGACCTGTTTCGCCATCGATCACTTGCAACACGCCATGACTCGTGACCACATAAAGAGTAATATCGGCCACCACGATCGGACTCACTTCCGCCTTCAAGCCGGCGGCATTTAATTCCTGGAGTTTGGCGGCGGCGGCCGTTTTCGCGCCCTGTTGCTCCAATGGATCGCCAAAGGCATTGAGTTGGCGGGAATTGTACGAAAACCGCCCCGCCTTGACGCGCACGTCGTAAGCCGCCGAACCCTTGGACGCCGGTACGAATCGGACCATCGGAATGACGCCCGCTTCAGCCAACTGCCTGCGTTTATCGTCGGCAATAATCGAGGCCCCTTGAACACCCAGCAGGTTGCCCGCTTGGTCTTTGTCTGAGGCTGTGAACGTGAACGTTTGGGCTTCGTACTTGACTTCAAAAACGGCTTCACCCGAAGTGGTGCTCACGTGCTGCGTCATGTGTTCGATGTAGCCGCGCGCGCCATCCAACTCGATCTGTGCGCGCCACATGCGCGTGAGTCCGTACCGACGGGCCAAGTCTTCGCCAAGTTTTGCTCGGGACGTCGTCGACTGCGCCCAAGCCGAGGAGGCCGTTAGTGCGAATGTCAACAAACAGCAACAAATACGCCACTGATTCATGAGAAACCTCGGTTGCCTGGCCCGAAAATCGGCCGTTGGGCGGACTAGCCGGAATTGAGAGGAATAGGATCCAGCGTTCAATATAATCAAAAAAAACGAGAAAGGCACGCAAATAAACCGGCAAAAGCGCGAAATGCCTTAGTTTCCAAGAGGTTGCGCCGATATAAGAGATCTAGCAATGTAAACCCCGCACCGCACGAAACGCACCCCATGCTGTATCGCCGCCAGCAAATTCGATTCGTTCTTTACCTGCTCGCCGGCCAACTGTTGGCGGTTTCGACAGGCGATGTTGTGCAGGCCGAAGCGGCCCGATTTTGGGCCAAGCCGGCGCCGATGGCTAGGCAACACCACCATGCCCAACCCCATGTCCATGCCCATTCCCTCCAGCCGCAAACGCCGGGGTACATCGTGCTGCGTCATGCCAGAGACACTCCACACGCACTGCAAGATACTCCGCAAACACGCATTTCGACCATGCAACCTTTCGCCTACGGGTGGTTTGGCGTCGCTCCGCGCCGCCACTATTCTCGCCATTTCGGCTACTACCGCGAATTCACCCAGTGGAAAACTCGCTGAGCAACAGCCCTGAATTTACATGCCGAATTCAAAGCCCGACATTTTCAAAATGCCGGGCTTTGAATTTAATTCGGGTAAGCACCGCTCGATAAATAACGGTCGCATTTGTGTAGCCATCGTCGCCAGACGGTGGGTGAGTGGTGAACCATCCCACGCTCTGGCGAGCATGGCTACGACACTAATTTTCCGCTCGATGCTAACCGTTCACGGTGTCACAGGAAATTGTGATAGCAATCTGTCCGACAGCGAATAGCCGATATACGGTTGCAAAAACTGAATAAATGCGACCCAGACTACTCAATCGTCGTATTTTAACTGTCTCGCGGCAATCCGACGGAATGTGGTCGGTTTAGGTAAACTTGACCACGCCGGTATTCCGAAAATAAGGACGGACAATCGTCCGGCGACCAGTGTCGCCGGGCAAGCTTTGGTCCCGCTTGGCGACTGCAAATCGCTCCCGTTTGCAGACCGCTCTGGGAAATGAAAACATCCTGCCGGGAGCTGGTTCGATCGCGTGTTTTACTTCCACCGGCAATCGTGTGACATATTCGCATCCTGTTGATGCGTATGCCGTATTTTCAGCCGGATGAAGTGGAGCGCCGGAACCAGAGAGGGCCGACGTGACGCGTTTATCGATCATCATTCCGTTTACAGGACCGACGTCGGAGCTCGAACAGACGCTCGTTTCCGTTTTGGAGCATCGGCCCGCCGACTGCTAAATTCTCGTCGTTCACGGCGGTGAATACGACGACCCCTACGCGCTCGGCGGCGAAGTGGCGTTCATCACGACCGCCAACGGCGACGGTTTTCCCCAACGACTGGCCGCTGGCGTTGAGGCCGCACACGGGACGATTATCAGCACGCTGCGGTGCGGCGTTACGGTCGATTCCGATTGGACGTCGCCCGCCTTGGCTGGTTTCGCTTCGCCCCAAGTGGGCGCCGTCGCCTCGGTCATTCTGAACGTAGAAGATGAAACGCAGCTGGCCGGCTGTGGCGTTTTCCTTTCCCTTGCCGGCCGCAGACGGATCAGCGGAGGCGGAAAACGCACTCCCCTAGCTAAAATGCCCCGGCTCGACGGCCCCCTGCTTTCGGCCGGGTTTTATCGGCGCGGTTTGCTGCAAGCGGCCTTGCCGGCAATCGTGAAATTGGGCGAACCTTGCGCCGACCTCGAACTGGCGATGTGCCTGAAGAAAGCCGGTTGGCAATGCGCCCCGGCGTTTGAGAGCATCGTCTTGGGGCGCCCTGAAAAATCTCCAACGGCGGGATTTCGCCTCGGGCAATCGCTTGAACGACTTTACCGCCGCCATGGAGCGGCCTTCTCCCCGGCTTGGCATGCGGCCGATATCGCCAGGGAAACGCTCGGCGGACTTATACAACCCTGGCGGCTCCCCGGCCATATTCTCGGCCGCATCGCCGGTTTTTGCACACCAGACGCCTCGCAAGTCGATGCGGTCATAACCGCACTCCGCAGCCAACTGCCGCAATCGCCGCCGTCCTCTTCCAGCCAAGCCTCTCGCCCAATCAGCGGCGGCGGCCTGGAAAATAGACTGCGAAAATCAGCGTAAGGCGAGCGTGAGCCATTCATTCCTGAAATGGTGTTTGAGAAGCCC